>NZ_JBFRDQ010000008.1:0-52506 GCF_052113865.1 Allobosea sp. TAB14
CACTCAAGGATTGTGCCGAGCTCGCCGTCCAGCGTCGCAAACATCTCGCCCCGTTCCCGCCCCGGCGGCAGCACGATCGCCGCGATCAGCACCCACACCGCTCCCGCCCGCCTCTGGGCCACTCGGCGGGCATGATTTAGAGCTCCCGACTGGGCCGCTCCTGTTCGCGTAGAGGCTCGCCGCGCTCCGTAGAAGGTCGGCGGGTGCCGATAGGGGCGTCGGCGAGCAACAGCGAAGGTTCGCGCCACCGATCGCGCCCCGCCGCCTGCCGACCGTTGAGGCCGTCATGGTCGAGAAGCAGCGCATGGGCCAGCGCCGCCTGCCACATCGGAAACATCCGTGCGCGCTCAGTGCTGAGCCGATAGGCGCCGACGTAGCGGGCCAGGCTCAGCGGGAATCCCGTGCTGCTTGAACTGCCGGAGAAAGTTCTCGCCCGCATTTCGCTGGTCGATGCCCTATACCGACGAAAAAACGGCGATCAGTGCGGCGCCGATCATCATCGTCAGATCATTGAAGCGGTGGCTCGCGGGGACAAGACAGGTGCGATCGCTCAGATGAGCGAGCATCTCAACGATCTCGAGAGCCGGCTCGCGCTCGATGAGGCTCGGGGCGAAAGCCATAACCTGACTGCGGAGCTGGAGCGCTTTTCGGCGCGCTCTTAAAGTGGCGTGGAGCGAGCCGTCGGCGTCCACGGCCAGCCGAGAAGCGCGCTCATCCCAATCGATCACGAATGTCCGGTTCAGGGCAGAAGCTTCGACGTCGGCTCTTGACGCATCGCGCTCGGGTCCGTGGCGCTGTCTCAAAGATCGCAACGGAATGGTGGGAACCGTAACTCGGTTCCGGCTGCTCGCCTCATCAGCTCAATACAGAATCGCAGCACTTCTCAGGCAGGGTTTCTGCAACCGGCCCGATCAACCCCGCCACGCATCGCGTGATAGCACTCATGCGATTGACCGCATGCTGGACAGCTCCGCAGAATTCGTTTTGTCCGCGCCTGCTGGATCTGCCGTGCTGCTGACGTCTCGTCCGTCCCTACGGGTAGTCCAGTGGCAGGACTCTTATCGCGATTTCGCAGACTGGATTGGCCGCCCCGATGTGACTGCGCCGTTGCCCAATCTGAAATTTTCGATGCCCCATGTAAGATGAAACCGTTGATTGAGGCTACGAGAGAACGAAAACGCCGATCGCCAGCGTCGCGAGGGTGAGCGGCGCGCCGATCCTGAAATAGGTCCAGAAATCGATGGTGATGCCGTCCTTGGCGGCACGCTCGGCGACGATCAGGTTGGCGACGGAGCCCAGCAGCGTAAAATTGCCGGCGAGCGTCGAGGCCATCGCCACGACGACCCAGGCGCGCTGGGGATCGTGCAGATGCTCGATGAAGGGCTTCAGCACGAGAACCGCGGGGACGTTGCTGACGAGGTTAGACAGGATCGCCGTCACGCCGGTCAGGATCGCGGTGTTGCCGAGGTCGAGGCGGGTGGCCTGCGCCAGCAGGTCGGGCGTCAACACAGCGTGCTCAAGCCCCCGCACCACGACGAAGAGCCCGGCGAACATCAGCAGGAGTGGCCCGTCGATCTCGGCATAGACCCACGGCGATGAGATAGGGCACCGGGTTGCGGTCGAGCGCGCGGGTCAGCGTGATCACGATCGGCGCCATCACCAGGCAGATCGCGTCGTTGACGAGGAAGGCCGAGAGCACGCCGGTCGTCATCACCACGACCGCAAGCAGCAGCACCGGATGCCGCGCCCGGCCGGCGGCCCAGCCGGTGACCATGCGGAAGAAGCCCGAGAGCCGCAGATTGGCGACGACGATCATCATGCCGAGCAGCAGCGTGATGGTATCGAGGTCGATCGCGCGATAGGCATCCTCGAGCGAGAGCACGCCGCAGCCGACCATGAGCGCGGCGCCGATCAGCGCCGCTCCCGCCCGGTCGACCCGCAAGCCGGGCATCCGGCCGATCGCAATGGCGACATAGGTCACGAGGAAGATCGTGATCGCGAGGATCTGTGTCGCGTTGAGGCCCCAGCCGGTCATGTGAGATCAGGCCATTCTCTCGCTCGCCGCCGGCGCCGGGCGGGCGCCGTGGTCGGTCGGCGGCTCATAGCCGCGGGTCTCCGGCATGGCAACGAGATAGAGGACGAGACCACAGACCGCGATGGCTGCGAGCGTCAAGAAGGCGATGGAATAGCCGGCGGTGACGATGATCACGCCCGCTAGCGAAGCGGAGAGCGAGGCCCCGACGCCCTGGACCGTCGCCACAGCCCCTTGCGAGACGTTGAAGCGGCCGGTGCCTCGCGTCAGGTCCGCCACCACGATGGGAAACAGCGCGCCGAAGATGCCGGCGCCGACGCCGTCCAGCGCCTGGACAGCGACCAGCCAGAACGGGTTGTCCGAGACGACATAGAGCGCGCCGCGCAGCGCCAGCACGCCGAAGGCGACGAGGAAGATCGGCTTGCGGCCCCAGGCATCGACTTTGGCGCCGACCATGATCGCCATCGGCACCATGACGCATTGGGCCGCGACGATGCAGATCGCGATCAGCGAGGTCGCCTGCTCCTTGCCGGCGACGCGGGTGAGCAATTGGCCGACGGAGGTGAGCATCGCGGCATTGGAGAGGTGGAAGATGGCGCAGATCAGCGCGAACAGCATGAGATAGCGGTTCTGCAGCAGGGCCTTGAGGCCGGACGGCTTCTCGTCGTCGACGGCCTCGTCGAGACCGCGGGCGAGATCGTCGTCGATCTCCTTCTCCGGAACCATCAGCATGGCGCCGATGCTGAGGACCGCGAGCACGGCCATGAGCCAGAACACCACGATCGGCCCGAAGAAATAGGCGGTCGCGCCTGCGATCGCGGCCGAGGCCGCATTGCCGAGATGGTTGAAGGCCTCGTTGCGGCCGATGCGCTTGGAGAACAGCTTCGGCCCGACGAGGCCGAGCGTGATCGCAGCCAGCGCCGGCGGGAAGATCGCGCCCGCGATTGCGGCGACCGATTGCGTGCCGACGACCAGGTAGAAATTGCTGATGAAGGGAAGCGCCAGGCACGACAGCGTGACCGCGATCGCGGAGGCGATGACGATCGCCGGCTTGTGGCGGCCCTTGTCGATTAGCGCTCCGGCCGGGGTCTGGGCGAGCAGGCCGACGATGCCGGCGATGGTCATGACGAGACCGACGGTCGCCTCGTTCCAGCCCTGCTCCGGGCCGCGCACGGCGATCAGATAGATCGCGAGATAGGGCCCCAACCCGTCGCGCACGTCGGCGAGGAAGAAGTTCAGAGCGTCGAGCCCGCGCAGGGCCTGCCGGGACGGCGAGCGTTCGCCCGATTTCGCTGAGGTGCCGGACTGGCTTTGCGTGGGCATCGGAGCGTCTCGCGGCAGGAGATGGGGATAGGGGCGAAGAGACCGTCCGGCAAGCGCCGGGCGGGGTCATGGCGAGGAAGTCTTTCGACGGCGCTCCCACAGGATGTGGAAACGGTCATCCCCGGCCATCGGCCACCGACCAATCTGACCGAGGTCGCACGATTCCGTGAACTCCTGGACTCGCTGCGCGAGCGGGTCGGACGCGCGATCCGCGCAGCCTCGAGATTTGCGTGGAAGACAGGCTTTGCGCCAAAGCTGCGGGCGTTTTCAAGCTGCCTGATCGGCTCGATTGAAGATCGGCAAACCGAGCTCGACCAGTGTCGAAAAAGCAAGCTCTGCTTTTGCCGACCTTCCGGCCGGCCGGAGGCGTCGGCACAGACCGTGCGATCGATGCTGTATCCGGTTGCACTCTTGCGAGCGATCCGCATCGAGGATCAATCGCTTCGGTATTTGCATTTCTGCTCAACACCGACACCCCCCATGCTCGCCGTCCGATTGGGAAAACCGGTCGGTGATGTCTGCCATAAAGGCTTGAGCAGGGAGGTTTTATGTTTCGTAAGTTCGCGACGGCTGCATTTGGGCTCGGTTTGGGGTTGGGGGGAGCGGCTCACGCGCAAACCATGCAGGAACCGCTCGCCCTACGGGCGATGGGCTCGTTTCATGTCGGCGGAAAACTCGTCGAAATTTCAGGACGCCAGGTCAAGGAAGTCGTCTTCACGCCTGGTGGCACACCGGCCAAGGTCGATCCGAACGGCACCTATCAGACCGGCCAGATGTATGTTCAGTATTTTCTGCCGCAGAAGGAGCGGGGCAAGGTGCCTCTGCTACTCTGGCATGGCGGGGGCATGACCGGCGTGAATTTCGAGACGACGCCCGATGGCCGGGAGGGCTGGCTCGAGTTTTTCCTGCGCAAGGGGTGGTCGGTCTACAACTCGGACGCCGTGGAGCGTGGGCGTTCGAGTTGGGCGATGTATCCGGACGTCATCCCCGGAGAGCCGCTCTTCCTCACGACCGCGAACCCGTTCGAGCGCTTCCGCATCGGGGAGCCGGCGGGCGGCTTCAACCCCGACCCCGCCAAGCGCAAATACCTGCCGGGCAGCCAGTTTCCGGCCGAGGGCTACGACAATTTCGTCAAACAGATCGTGCCGCGCTGGACCAGCACCGACCAGATGATCATCGATGCCTATATCGCCGAGGTCGACAAGGTCTGCCCCTGCGTGATCGCCTTCCACAGCCAGGCGGGGCAGTTCGGCTTTAAGGTCGCACAGGCCCGCCCCGACAAGGTCAAGGCGCTTGTCGCGGTCGAGCCTGCGGGTATCGGCGACCCGGCCAAGGCCGATGTCCTGAAGGAGATCCCGGTACTGATGCTGTTCGGGGACTATATCGAGCAGGATTCGCGCTGGCCGACGATCCGCAAGACCGCGACCGATTTCGGCGATCGCATCAAGGCGGCCGGCGGCTCGGTCGATGTCGTGAATCTTCCTTCCGTCGGCATCAAAGGCAATTCGCACATGATGATGATGGACAAGAACAATCTGGAGGTCGCTCAGCTGATCGACGACTGGTTGGCCAGGAAGGGCCTTGCCAAATAGGGGCTCAAGGTAAGCTCGGCGATCGGGCTTCGCCTCCCGGCCGCGCCTTTCGGGGCGGCCGGGCAAGCGCAAGGCGGCGCTGTCGAGCCCTTAGGCCGCTTCTGGCCCGCATCGACCAGCGGCGACGCGTCAGCGCGTGCGCTGGTCGACACATCTCAATGCTTCAGGACCTGTCTGAAGAATGCATGGGCTCGTTCGGTTTGCGGGTGGTCGAAGATGCGATTCGGTGCGCCTTCCTCGACCTTCCGGCCGTCGGCCATGAAAACGACGCGGTCCGCCACCGTGCGCGCGAAGCCCATCTCGTGGGTTACGACCAGCATCGTCATGCCGGTGTCGGCGAGTTCCAGCATGACGTCGAGCACCTCCTTGATCATCTCGGGATCGAGCGCCGAGGTCGGCTCGTCGAACAGCATGATCTTCGGCTGCATGCACAGCGCCCGCGCGATGGCGACGCGCTGCTGCTGCCCGCCTGAGAGCTGAAGCGGGAATTTCCGTGCCTGCTCGGGAATATGGACGCGCTCGAGGTAGTTCATGGCCAGAGCCTCGGCTTCCCGCCGGCGCGTGCCGCGCACCAGCATCGGCGCGATCGTCAGATTCTCCAGGATGGTCAGATGCGGAAACAGGTTGAAGCTCTGGAAGACCATGCCGACTTCGCGGCGGATCGCCTCCAAGCCGCGGGTGCGCCCGTCAAGCTCGACGCCATTGGCGACGATGCGGCCTGCATGATGACTCTCGAGGCCATTAATGCAGCGGATGAGTGTGGATTTTCCGGAGCCCGAGGGGCCGCAGATGACGATCTTCTCGCCGGCGGCGACCTCGAGATCGATATCATGCAGGACCTGGACGGAGCCATACCATTTGCACAACCCCTGGATGCTGACGGCAAGCGATGGCGCTTGGCGTGCCTCTTCCACATGATTTGCGAGAGCGCTCACGAGACATACCCCTTGTTCATCCGGCGTTCCATCAGGCGCGCATAGATCGAAAGCGCGAAGCCGAAGGCGAAGTAGACGAAGCCGACGAAGGTGTAGGCTTCGACATAGTATTTCCGCCAGACCGGGTCCTGCATGACTGCCGTTGTTGCAGTCAGGATGTCGAACAGGCCGATGATCATCACGAACGACGTATTCTTCATCGCGGCGATGACATGGTTCATGATGGCCGGAAAGGCGATGCGCAGAGCCTGAGGCAGGATGATGCGGCCGGTCATCTGCCAATAGCGCAGGCCCAGGGCCTTGGCGGCTTCATATTGCCCCTCCGGCACGGCCTGCAGGCCTCCGCGGATCGTCTCGGCCTGGTAGCACGCGAAGAAGATTGCGATGCCGATGGTCACGCGCAACAGCTTGTCGACGTTCGTGCCGGCCGGCAGGAACAGCGGGAAGACATTGACCGCGACGAAAAGGATCGTGATCAGCGGCACCCCGCGCAGCGTTTCGATCAGCACGACGCTGACGGAGCGCAGCAGCGCCAGATGCGAGCGCCGGCCGAGCGCGAGCAGCACCGCGATCGGGAAGCCGAGGATCACGGTTCCGGAGAACATGATCATCGTCAGGGCGAGGCCGCCCCATTCGGTGGTCGGCACGATGCGCAGCGGCCCGATTCCACCATACATCAGCGCGCCGATGACGAAGACGGTGATCGTCCAGAGCGGGACCAGCAGGCGCAGCGACCAGAACCGCGGCGTCAGCGTGACGATGACGGTGATCAGGTAGAGGGCCACGGCCAGGGTCGGGCGCCATTGCTCGTCGAATGGGTAGAGCCCGAACAGGATGACCCGGTGCTTTTCCGCGATCACCGCCCAGCAGGCGCCGAAAGCATCGCGGCAACTCTCCGGCCCGGTGGAGACGAACACGGCATCGAAGATCGCCCAATTCGCGATCTTGACGCAGATCGGTACCACCAGAGCCAGGGTCGCAAAGCTCAGCAAGATGTGGAACGGCGAAGGCCATACACGCTCGCGGAGCCACCAGTCGAGAGCGTTGCGGCGGCCGCTCACCAGCGGCTGAAGTGTATTGGCCATCTCAGCGCCCCTTCAACGCGACGCGGCTGTTGTAGAAGTTCATGAGCAGCGACGTGATCAGGCTCAGCGTGAAGTAGATCAGCATCATGATCGTGACCATTTCCATCGCCTGTCCGGTCTGGTTCATGACGGTGTTGCCGATGTTCACGAGTTCGGGATAGCCGATGATGACGCCCAGCGAGCTGTTCTTGGTCAGGCTGAGGAACTGGCTCGACAGCGGCGGCACGATCACGCGCAGCGCCTGCGGCAGGACGATGCGGGTCATGATCGAAAATGGGTGCAAACCGAGCGCGCGTGCCGCCTCGACCTGGCCTTTCGGCACAGCCTGAATGCCTCCGCGAACGATCTCGGCGATAAAGGCGCCGGTGTATATCGTCAGGCCGATGGCCAAAGCGAAGAACTCGGGCGAGAGCGTCAAACCACCCGTGAAGCCGAAACCACGTCGCTGCGGGATATCGGGCGTGAACTGGGCGCCCGTTACGAGCCAGGTCAGAAGCGGCAGCGCGACAAGCACGGCCAGCGCCGGTACGATCGGTTCGACATATCGGCCCGTGCGCTCGCCATAGCGGCGTGCCAACCGCGCCGCGGCGAATGCGGAAAGCACGGCGACGCCGAGAGCGATCATGATCGTCCCGCCGGAGGTGCCGAAGCCGGGCAAGGGCACTGTCAATCCGCGGTTACTGATGAAGCCGATGCCGAGCAGATCATGCGCCTGCCGCGGCGGCGGCAGGTTACGGATGATCGAAGACCACAGCAGGACATGCAGGATGATCGGCACGTTCCGCGCCAGCTCCACATAGGTGCCGGCGAGCGTCGAAATCACCACATTGCGCGAGGCCCGGGCCACGCCCGCGGCGACGCCGAGCACAGTGGCGAACACGATGGCGACCGCGGCGACGCGGAGGGTGTTGAGTACGCCGACCAGCAAGGCTCGGCCATAGGTATCGCTGGCACTATAGGGGATCGGCGACTCGCCGATATTGAACCGCGCTAGCTGCTCCAGGAAGCTGAAGCCGGTGGCGATGTTCTGCCGCTGGAGGTTCTCGGAGACGTTGCTGTAGAGCGCATAGATGCCCAGCGCGAGCAAGATTGCGAGGCCGGCCTGATAGATCAAGCCCCGTGTGAAAGGATCGCCCCAGCTCAGCCTGCGGCGCGGCGGTTTTGCGGCCTGCCGGGCGCGTATATCGGCCCGTATCGGCCCGCTGGCCGCGAGGCTCCGGTCAATGCTCGTCATGTCTTGTTACCCCGCGGCGCGGACGCGTCACTTGACCGGGAGCCCGTAGAGCAGTCCGCCCTCGGTCCAGAGCTTGTTGTGTCCGCGCGGCAGCGGCAGTTTCGTCTTGTCGCCGAAGTGGCGCTCGTAGATGTCCCCGTAGTTGCCTACGGACTTGACGACCCAGTAGAGCCATTTCTTGTCGAGCCCGAGCTTGGGGCCGTAATCACCGGTGACGCCGAGAAGGTCCTGGACATAGGGGTCCTTGGACTTCGTCATCTCGTCGACATTGGCTTGGCTTACCTTGTTTTCTTCGGCCTCCATCAGGCCGTACATCACCCATTTCACGATGTCGTACCATTGGTCGTCACCGTGACGGACGGCGAGTGCGAGCGGCTCCTTGGAGAAGGTCCCTTCGAGGATGACATGCTCCTCGGGCTGCGGCGCGTCGTACATCCGTACGCCCGGCAGCGCGTCGCGATCCTTGGCGAGTGCATCGCAGCGGCCGGCGACATAGGCGCTGGCGAGCTCCTTGTTGTTCTCGATCACGATCGGCGTGTATTTGAGCCCATGCTGGGTGAAGAGCCTGGCGACGGCCTGCTCGGTCGTGCTGCCGGGCGCCATGCAGATGGTGGCGCCGTTCAGATCCTCGACCGTCTTCACGCCGGCATCCTTGCGGACCATGAAGCCGAGGCCGGTATAGAAGACCGGCGGCGAGAAATTGAGTCCGAGCGCGGTATCGCGCGTCAAGGTCGCCGTCGTATTGCGCGCCAGCACGTCGACTTCGCCGGCCTGAATAGCGGGGAATCGTTGCTGGCTCGACAGCGCGACGAAGCGGACCTTTTCACCGCTGCCGAAGATCGCCGCACCGAGTGCCCGACAAAGATCGACCTCGAAGCCGGACCAGCGCCCCTTGTCGTCGGGAGCGGCGAAGCCGTAGCGGCCCGGATGGGCGCCGCAAAGGACTTCGCCGCGCTCGCGAATGGCCTTGAGCGTGTCGCCCTGGCCAGCCTCGGCCGGAAGAATGGCGGTGCAGAGAAGGGCGGCGATGGCGCCGGCGAAACCGAATGCGAAACGCATATTCTGACTCCCCTTGTTATGAAGCGGCCCTGCGGAGCGCGGCGACCAGCGACGCCGCCATCCGCATGTCCCTGCGCATAGGCGTGCGAGATTCCTCGTTCAGCGACCGAGCCGCTCAAAACCCCGTTCGAGATCGTCGATCAGGTCGGAAACGTCCTCGAGGCCGACATGCACGCGCATACACTGGCCAGGTTCGCGCCAGGTCGTGGCCGAACGCAGGATGCGCGGATCGGTGGGAAGCAGCAGGCTTTCATAGCCGCCCCAGCTCGATCCCATGCCGAACAGGCGCAGACCGTCGACCATCGCCGCCAGCCGCCGGCGGTCCGTCTCGCGGATGACGAAGCCGAACAGCCCGGACGCGCCGGTGAAATGCGTCTTCCAAAGTTCGTGGCCGGGGTCGGTCTGAAGAGCCGGATACATGACGCGCGTCACTTCGGGCCGCTTCGCGAGCCAGTTGGCCAGTTCGAGCGCGTTGGCGTGGTGCTGCCGCATCCTGACCGAGATGGTGCGCAGACCTCGTTGCGCGAGATAGGCATCGTCCGGACCGACACAGATGCCGAGCCGCTGCGCGAAGCCCTTGACGCGCTCATAGCTCGTCTCGGAGCACGAGATCGTGCCGAGCATCAGGTCGGAATGACCTGAAATATATTTCGTGCCGGCCTGGACGGAGATGTCGACGCCCAGCGTCAGCGGCTTGAAGAAAACGCCGCCGGACCAGGTGTTGTCGACGACGGTTACGATGCCTCGCGGCCTGGCCGCGGCGACGATGGCCGTGATGTCCGTCATCTCGAATGTCAGCGACCCAGGCGCCTCCATCCAGATCAGCCGCGTGTTCGGCTTGATCAACCTGTCGATACCGGAGCCGACCAGCGGATCGTAGAATTCGACCTCGACGCCGAAGCGGCGCAGGACGTCGTTACCGCAGTGACGACAGGGCCCGTAGACATTGTCTGCGATCAAGACGTGATCGCCGGGATCCAGATGGGCGAGCAGCGTCGTGGAAATGGCATTGGCGCCGGACGGGGTAAGCACTGTGCCGGCCGCCTCTTCCAGCGCCGAGACCGCATCCTCCAGCGCGAAGGTCGTCGGCGTTCCGCGCCGACCGTAGCGGACCTTCGCTTCGGCCTTGGTGTCGAGCGCCGCCAGCGTCGGAAACAGGATGGTGGAGGCATGAAACACCGGTGGATTGACGACGCCGAAATGCGCCGAGGGATCGCGCCCGGCATGGCAGATGACGGTATCCGGGCCGAGCCTGCGGTTCCGGTGGCCGTCCGTCGCGGCGGCGGGCTGGCTCGAGGCGATGTCGGATGGGGGCGAAAGGCTCATGCGTCACTCTTTCCTGACGAGCCGATGCGAGCACGGACAGAAGCGCGCGCTTCTCGACATTCGGCATGTAAATGCATACAATTGCATTTTACAGAGTGCAATCAAATTTATCGCGGCCTTTCCTTCTGTCGCTGTGCGTCGCCTGTTCAGGCGGCGTCCTTTTGCATAGGAAGGAAGMAGCTGATCGGGCTGCGGTCGGGGTGCGGCATAACGGAGCCGAAGACAGACGATGACCAAGTTGCCGAAAAGGGCGTCGACCGGAGGTCGCGACCTCGTCTTTGATGCGTATGAGCGCATCCGCGCCCTCRTTCAGAAGGGCGAACTCGCCATCGGCGAGCGCGTGACGGAGATCGGCCTGGCAACGATCCTGGGCATGTMGCGGACCCCGGTGCATGAAGCCATCGCCAGGCTCGAGACCGATGGCCTGCTGACCAACGAGCCGCGCCGCGGCCTGATCGTCACCGATCTCGACCATCAACAGATTGTCGAGCTCTACTTCATGCGCGAAGTGCTCGAAGGCGCCGCGGCGCGGCTGACTGCGCAGGCGGCCAGCGAGATCGAGCTTGCTACGTTCGCGGGGCTTGTCGAGGCCGAGGCTGGCGCCCTGGATGACGTCCAGCGGATGTCCGAGATCAACCGCAATTTCCGTCATCTGCTGGCCCTGTCATCGCATAATCGCTACCTGCTGCGCAGCCTCAACCAGCTCTCGGTCACGATGTCGCTGCTGCCGACGCTGATCGGCGAGAACGGCCGTGCGGCCGTATTGCATCGGCAGCACCGCGAGATAACCGAAGCATTGCTGCGCCGGGACGGGCTGGCTGCGGAAAGCCTGATCAAGGCTCAGGTGCGCTCGTCGCAGCAGCATCGCATGAGCATCATGCTGCGCGCCCATGCGAGCACGGGTACGCGCGGTTGAACGGCGTTCATGCCGGCGCATGCCGCGGTTTCATCAGCTCAGCGCTTCCGCGACATGCCGCCTGTATCCGTCACGGCCAGCGAGACGCTCGCGATAGGCCGCCAGCGACGGCAGATCGGGACGGGCTAGCGGGACGAGGAACCAGCGGTGGACAGCGGGCGCCAGGGCGATGTCCGCCAGTGTCAGGGACGGGCCGGCGAGATAGTCGTTTGCTTGGAAATGTCGGTCGAGCAGCGCGGCGTGGGCCGTCAACGCCTTGAGAGCCGCTTCCGCCGCCGCCGCGTCCTCGGCCTTCAAGGCGGTTCGGATCTTGCCCATCGCCGGCACGAAGGCGGTGGCTCCCCAATCCATCCACTGGTCGGCGCTCGCACGTCCTGCCGCGTCCGGCGGCCAGATCGCCCCCTTGCCGTAGCGATGGCCCAGGTAGCGCAGAACCGCATTCGATTCCCAGACGACGGCGCCATCATCGACGACGGTCGGCACCTTCCCATGCGGGTTGAACGCGCGGTAATCGATCGCGTCCGTGCCGCCGAACCGCCCGCCGCACGCGATCAGCTCGTAGCCCACCCCGAGCTCGTCGAGGGCCCAGAAGGCCTTCGCGCAATTCGATGAATCGCGGCGTCCGTAGATTTTGAGCATCGTCTTCATCCTTGCTGGGTCGCGGTCATGATGCCTTCGATGCTGGGCGCCTGATCGAGCGCGAGAATGGCGCGGAACAGGCTGCGAGCGCGCTCCTCGTCCAGGCTCGCGCCGGCGCAATCGACGAACTTGGCCTCCAGCTCGTCGTCCGACATCGGATTGAGCGGCCCGCGGCCGAACTCGGTCGAGGCCGAGGCTTCGACGACGCGTCCGTCGCCGAGCGTGACCTTGACGCGGCCGAGATACTCGTTCGGCTCGTCATGGGCGATGGACCGAGTCAGAGCGGCAAGGGACGCCGTATCGGCGTCGAGGAAGGTGCTGTCGTCGAAGTCGCCGAGGCGGACAATGCCGGCCGTCAGCGCCTTGGCGGTCAAAAATTGGACGCTGAACTTCGCTTCGAGCCCGGTCTTCGGCCGGGGACGATCGGTGTGGGCGAGCCGGCGCCGGTGGGTCCAGGTCTCGATCGCCGTGATCTCACCGGACCTGAAGGGGCCGTGCCGGCGGTGCAGGGTCAATGCCGCATCGATGGCGGAATGTGCGCTGCCGCAGCAGGGGTGCTGCTTGATCGCAATGCCGGGCGAGAGAACGTCCGGCGAAGTCAGCCAGTCGCCAAGCGCCCTCTGCGGATCGAAGGTTCCGGCGCCGTTCAACACGTTGAAGAAGCCGTATTCGTGTTCGAAGGCTGAATGGCTGGCCGTGACGCCCTGCTCGGAGAGTGTTGCAGCGAGCAATCCGTTATAGGCGGCCTGACCGACATGGAGGGGCTTGATCGGCGTCCCGAAATTGGACTTGAGGCCGCTTGCCATCGATACCGCGATCGCCAGTGCCGTGGCCATGCGCTCCGGATCGAGGCCCAGCAGATGGGCGCTCGCCGTGGCGGCGCCGAATACGCCGAGCGTGGCGGTCGGATGCCAGCCTTTCTCGTAGTGATGCGGCATCACCGCCCTGGCGAGCCGCAATTCCAGCTCAACGCCTGCGAGATAGGCCGACAGGACAGCTCGTCCGGAAGAGCCGCGATCCTGCGCGAGCGCAAGCAGCGCGGGCACGACTGGCGCCGAAGGGTGGCCACCCATGGTGGTGCTGCAATCGTCGAAGTCGAGAGCATGCGCCGCCGTACCGTTGATGACAGCGGCCTGCAGCGGGTGGCAGCGCCCGGGGCGGCCGATCTTGGTCGCGGGGCCGGCATCGGCGGCAATCTCCAGCGCTCGCTCGATGCCGTCAAGAAAGCCTGCCCGGCATCCGGCCAGCGCGGTCCCGATCGTATCCGCGAAGGCGCGCGCCGCCACGCGGCCCGCTTCCGGCGGCATCGTATCGAGCGTTATGGCGCTGGCGCGCCCTGCAAGTTCGAATGCGAAGCTCATGGAGTCCTCGTCGCTCAAAAGGCTGGGCCGGGCCGGTCAGACGCAGCTGGATTCTTGGATCAGCGCGGTCAGTTCAGGGACGCTGTCGAGATCTTCGAGCCGCATGAGCATGTCGAAGCTGGCTTCGATTCCTGCGGCCGTCAGCGCGCGGCCGGCGCAATCGGTGTATTTCGCCCGCAACATGCCGTCCGGCAGCGGGGCTTCCGGCCCACGGCCGAGAGGGGAAGACACCGACGCAGTGAGGCGGGTGCCATCGCTCAGGACGACGACGATTTCGGCGCCATAGTCGTTGGCGTCGTCGCTATGCTCGTCTACGCCGATGAGTTCCATCACGCGCGTGACCTGCGGATCATAGAGCGCGTCATCCTCGAAATGCGAAAGCGTTACGGCGCCGTTCACCAACCCTCGCGCGACCGCGTAGGGCATCGAAAACTTGGCGTTGAGCGCGCTGGTCGCGGGGTTGCGTACATGCGGTAGCAGGCGTCTGCGGTGCATCCGCACTGTCACCGCGGCGATGCTGTCGGCGGTCAAACTCTCGCGGCGCCGGAGTTCGATGGCGGCATCGATCGCACCATGCACGCTGTAGACGCACGGGTATTTCTTGATGGAAATCCCCGGCGCCAGCAGATCGAGCGGCTGCCCCCACGCTTCCAGCATGCGATCCGCGTTGAAATGGCCCGTGCCGTTGAAGACCTCGAGAAATCCCTGGGGATGCTCGAAGGCTTCTGGCGAAGCCGGCACGCCTCCTGCGGCGAGAAGAGCGGCGAACAGCCCGTTGCGCGCGGCGAAGCCGGCATGCAGCGGCTTGGTCTGCGTGCCGAAATTCGCTTTGACGCCGCTGGCGAAGGATGCGGCCGTCGCCAGCGCATGGGCGAGCCTATCGGCGGGGAGGGYGAGCAGCCTCCCGCAGGCCGCAGCCGCGCCGAATATTCCGAGCGTGGCCGTCGGATGCCACCCCTTCTCGTAGTGATGGAAATTGACGCCTCGCGCGATGCGGGTCGCAGTCTCGACACCGACGATATAGGCGTCGAGCAGCTCGGCTCCTGTCGCGTCGCRCTGCTCGGCGAGGGCCAGCAGTGCCGGGATGATGATGACGGTCGGGTGGCCGGAGAGCGATTTGCTCGTGTCGTCGTAATCGAGCGCGTGGCCGGACGTGGCGTTGACATAGGCTGCTTCGAGGCGGCCGATCCGTGCCTTACGGCCGAGCACGAGGCAATCCCCGGCATTCGGTGAGGTGGCTAGCGCGATGTCCGTCGTCGCTGTCCGTGCGCCCAGCAGGGCGCAGCCGATCATGTCCGCGATGGCGTCCTTGGCCCATTTGCGAGCCATCGGATCGAAGCTGTGCGGATCGAGGGCAACGGAACGCTCCGCAATGTGCTGGACCAGCATCCGCAATTCTCCGAGAGACCAGATGGCGACGACAACCGTGTGCGCTGTACCGATATGCGCGGCAGGGCGCGTCTGTCTACTTCTGCATGCAAATGAATTCAATAGAGCTCAATTTGTCGCGAACAGGCAGCTGCCGCGCTCGGTAACGATGTGTCGGAGGGCGCAGTCGGGCGGGGGCTCGGCCTCGGGAGGCGGGGCCGCCGAGTTGATCGCGAGAAGCGGCCTGTGGCGCGTCAGGAGCGCGGCTGGCCAGTGACACCACTCGCGGAAAGCATGCGGACAGTCGAACATGCGCAACGCCATGCCGCCTTGCRGCCGATGTGCGGCCGGCGCGGCGTCGGCAAAGGCGCAGGATCGCAAGGCGCGATCCTGCCAGGCCCGATAACGTCAGGCGTTTGCGGCGTTTCAGATCGACATGTTCGCGCTCTTGACCAGCTCTGCCCAGCGCCTGGATTCGGCACGCATCATCTCGGCGAAGGCTGCCGGTTCGTTGCCGATCGGCTCCGCGCCTTCGTTGCGCAGGCGCTCCTTGATCGTGTCGTTGTTGATCGTGCTGACCGTGGCGTCACGAAGAGCCTTGACGATGGACTCCGGGGTGCCCTTCGGCACGACGAGCCCGTACCAGGCCGTTGCCCGGTAATCCGGCCAGCCGAGTTCGGCCACGGTCGGAGTCTCGGGGAAGAGCTTGGTGCGCTGCGGGCTTGTGACGGCCAGCAGCCGCACGGACTTGCCCTCGATCAGACCAAGCACCGACGGAACGGTCGTCACCATGAAGTCGGTCTGTCCGGCGAGGAGGTCCGTCAAAGCTGGCCCGGCCCCGCGATAGGGAACGTGGACCGCATCGAAGCCTGCAGTCCTGGCGAGCAGGACGCATAGGGGACAAGCAACTTCATCGGCCGCGTGGGAAAGGCAGCCTGCGACCGTGYGACGGTGCTGAGCGCGCTCCCTGCCGCCAGAGAAGCCGCGCCCAGAACCAAGCTCCTGCGAGTCAGATGCATCATTCGTCCCTCCCAAAGTCAGGGCGACTGGTGGCCCCGTTATCGGAGCTTCTTTCAACGCAAAGGGCGAATTTGAGAAATGCGATAATTGATCCGATTGATGCGGTATCCCTATCAATTATAGAAAGTTCGATCGCGGGTTCGCATTCCAGGTGTGGATCAGCATGTCCCTGAAGCGTTGGGCCGCAGGTGCAAGGCGCGCTTTCCGCCGCTCGACCAGGCCGATCGTTCGCGATACCGGCGGTGCGCCGATTGCCTTCGTCGCAATGACGGGGTGATCCTGCGGTGGCGTCGCGAGCCGGGGCAGCACCGAGACGCCAAGACCGCGCTCGACCAGTCCGAGCGACGTCGTCAGGTGGTTGACTTCGAACTTGAACGTCAGCCCCACGCCCTCCTTGGCGAGAGCGCTTTCCAGGATCATGCGGTTGCCGCTGGCGCGGCTGACCCCGATGAGCGTCTGGTCGGCAAGATCCTTCCAGGCCAGCTCCTGCCGAGCGGCGAGCGGATGATCACGCCTGCATGCGAGGACGAATGGGTCCTCGACGAGCGGTGTGAAAGCCAGGTCAGGGTCCGAACTGCCGAGAAGATTGATGCCGAATTCGGCTTCGCCCCGTGCCACGCTCTCCAGGCCGTCATTTGCGGACAGATCGAGGATACGAAAGCGGATCAGCGGATAGATCGCGCTGAACGACTCGATGGCGCGTGGCAGGAAGTAGAAGGCGGCCGTCGGCACGCAGGCGATGGTGACCTGACCGTACTGCCGCCCGGCGACACCCGTGATGCCGAGCAGAGATTCCTCAAATTCGTCGAGCAGGCGACGGGCCAGCGGCGCGAAGGACCGGCCGACGCTCGTGGGTCCGACTCTGCGCGTCGTTCTTTCCAGCAGCGGCGCGCCGACCGCGGCTTCCAGCGCCTGCACGCGACGGGACAGGGCGGGCTGCGAGATGTTGAGCATCTCAGCCGCTTTGTGGAAGCCGCCCAGCTCGAGCACGGCGAGAAAGGCGCGTATATCGAGCAGTTCAAAATTGATGCGCATTGCCGATCAATGATCGAAATTTTTGCATTTCACAACATGATGGGGGTGGCAGATATCGCTTTTCCAGTTGCCGTCGATCTCGGCGGAAGCTGCTGGAAGGAGCCGCGATGGCGACCCAACTTCGCATTCCATGCACACTCATGCGCGGCGGCACGTCGCGCGGTCCTGTTTTCCTCGCTTCCGACCTGCCGGCCGATCCCACTCTGCGTGGCGAGATTTTGCTGTCGGTCTTGGGGTCGGGCAATGAGCTTCAGATCAACGGGCTCGGTGGCGGCAACCCTCTGACAAGCAAGGTCGCCATCGTGGGGCCATCGACTCACCCCCGCGCCGATGTCGACTATCTCTTCGCCCAGGTGAAGGTCATCGAAAGGATCGTCGACACCTCCCCGAACTGCGGGAACATGCTGTCGACGGTTGCGCCCTTTGCCATAGAGAAGGGACTCGTTCAGGGCCAAATCGGCCGCACACGCGTCGTCATTCACAACGTCAACACCGGCCAACTCATCGCCGCCACGGTGCTGACCCCTGACGGGCGGCCCACTTACGATGGCGACACGGTCATCGACGGCGTTCCAGGCAGCGGCGCGCCGGTCGAACTGGAATTTCTAGGCGTCGCTGGCGCCAAGACCGGAATGCTGTTGCCGACGGGATCGGCCGTCGACAGAATCGACGACGTCGAAGTCTCCTGTATCGACGCTGCGATGCCTCTGGTCGTGATCGAAGCCACCGCGCTGGGGAAGACCGGCGGCGAGTTGCCGGCGGACTTGGATGGCGACCGGTCGTTGATGAATCGTCTGGAGAGGATCCGACTGGAAGCCGGCAGGCGAATGGGGCTGGGAGACGTGTCCGGCCTCGTCATTCCAAAACCCGTGTTGATCGGGCCGCCGCAGAAAGGCGGTACGCTCACGGCGCGCTACTTCATGCCGCACTCCTGCCACAAGGCTTTCGCCGTGACCGGCGCCGTCGGTCTCGGCACGGCCTGCGGCACGCCGGGCACGCTGGCGCATCGTCTCGTCGGAGAGGCCAGCCTGCCCCGCAGCGTGACGATCGAGCATCCGTCGGGGCGCATCGAGGTCGTCATCGACCGACGGGAAGGCGCAGCCACCGCCGCGGTGCTCAGAACGACAAAGCCTATCCTGGAGGGCATCGCCTTCGCCCAAATTCCGGACCGGCCGGCGCCCCTCGCGGCCTGATGCTCTCTGGGGAGTTTCGTCTAGTTCTGTAGTCTGCCGATCGTCTGCAACAGGCGGTGCTGCAAGGACGACCGTACATGGGCGCGGGCGGCGGATTCGGCGCGCTCGCTGTCGCGCTCCAACAATGCCGCGACGATGGCGCGATGCTCCGACGCCGCAGATCGCGCGCGATCGCCCATTGCGAGGAGACTCGGCAAGAGGGACATCGTGATGCCGAGTTGCGTCAGGCTGCGGAGCAGATAGCGGTTATGCGCGGCAAGCGCGATCATGTTGTGGATTTTGACGTTTATATCGCTGAGAGCGTCGAGGGTTACGCCCGGCTCGGATTCGAGCGCGCTCAGGGCGGAGATCGTTTCCAGCTCGATGTCGCTGGCGCTCTGGGCCGCCAGGCGCGCTGCTGCGCCCTCGAGCACCTCCCTCATAAAATAAAGTTCGACCACCTGCTGATGGTTGAGGTTGGAGACGATCAACCCGCGCCGGGGCTCGTTCGTCAGCAAGCCGTCGGCTTCGAGACGAAGGATGGCATCGCGCACGGGCGTACGCGACACGCCGAAACGGGCCGCGAGATCGACCTCCGTGACGCGCTCGCCGATGGGAAGCGTGCCTTTGCGGATGGCATCGCGCACCTTGATCTGGATATCGGAGGCCAGATCGCCGCTGCCGCTGATCTGATGATCGGTCGTGTCGGCCGAAGTTGGTCGCCGTTTGCCGCTGGTCCGGACTTTGACTGGCTTCGCCAACCTGCAAACCTTTCATCGCCTGACGGCGCGCATCGGCCGGGCCGAGACGCCGGCCACTGCCGGACAGAGGCTCGGCGCAACCGCCGAGCCTGAGCAGTGCGGTTAGCACGGATGCCCGAAACCGGCCAAGATGCCACGGGCCTGACCGCTCTGAGGGCGGCCCAGGCGATGGGCTTCAGTGCTGCCGGGCCTCAAGCAAGGCGGAAATTCTTGGAATAGACAGCCTGTCGTTCGTGGCGAAGCCCGTGACCGCCTTGAACAGCTCGTCTGCCCTCTCGTCTCCCAGAACCGGCGCGACAAGCCCTTCGAACTTGTCTTGAATCTGGGCCCAGTTCAGCGGCCGGTCGGGGTGACCGAGGACGATATCGACCGAGGCCTCCATCTGCTGCCCGTCCGAGAGATCGATCAGCAGCTTCGCGGCCACCTCCGACTGCCCCTTGACGGGAATGCACTCGATTTTGGGCAGGAGTTCCGAAACCGCCGGATCCGCAACCATCTCATCGGTAAAATCGAAAGCGGAGAGGCGGTACCCGGCGAGACCCATGGCAATGCAGCAATAGGTGCTGAAACGGGCTTCCAGGCCCGTTCTGGGCGCGGGGTTGCCTGCGGCCACCAGCGCAATCGGATTGACGAAGGCCTGAATCCTGGTGACCGTCCTGTTCCCGACCTGATCCTTGACGCTCAGGGCGGCTTCAGCCGCGGCATGCGTCGCGCGGCAGCTCGCGAAGCGCTTGTAGCCATTGCGCAGGACGTACCACTGTTCGTCGAAGTCCAGCTCCGGCAGCACAAACTCCGCTCCCTTCAGGAAGCTCGGCAGCAGCCCCTTGTCGCGCTCGAAGAGGTTCTGCCCGGACACGAAGCCCGAACGCGCCATTTCTGCGGCCATAACGCCGTCCATGGCTGCCTTGCCCGCATGGAACGGCTTGGAATGTGTGCCGAACGAGCCGACGAGCCCGCCTGCGGTTGTGGCGGCGACACCAAGCGCGTTCGCCACCTGATCCTGGTCGAGATCCAGGAGAACGCTCGCACTGGCCGCGGCACCGGCTCGGCCGAATATCGATGTCGGGTGGAAGCCATGGTGCTGAAGTGTGCGGCCCACACCCTGCTGCCCCCCGCCGCCGAGCCGCGCCATGACTTCATATCCGGTGACGAAAGCACGGAGGGCGGTCTCGTCGTCGACCTCGTGATGTTCCGCCAGGCTGAGCGCGGCCGACCAGCAGGGGCCGCTGGGATGTCCACCGCCGGCGTAGTGCACGTCGTCGAGGTCCATGGCGTGGGTCATGGTTCCGTTGAGCAATGCCGCGATCGCCGGCTGGGTTTTCGAACCTAGAAAGATGCGCGCCCCGCCCGGCGCGTTCCAGTTGGCGGCGACCGCGCGGAGGGCTTCGACGGCGCCGTCCTGATGGCCGGCCACCGAGACGGCGATGAAGTCGGCGAGAGCTTGCCTGCCGGCATCCCGCACCGCTTCCGGCAGGACTCGTCCGCGTGCGCCGGCGACAAAACTCGCCAGCTTTTCAGAGCGGTTCTGTTCGAAAGACTGCTCGCTCATTGATCACCTCCAGCGGCTCGACCGACCTGAGGCAGCGCCGTAGCCTCACCGGGGCATATCGTGCTGACGTCGCACGTCAAGTACAAATGTATGCAGGTGCATGTTGATTTGTTTCGAGGCTCGTTTTGCTGGTCTTTTCAGCTACGATCATGCCGGACAATCGTTCGAGAGCCGGGCTGAAGACGGACTGGCCGGTAGATCGCTCGACGCTTGATCGGGCTACACCGCGACCTGCGCCGCCAGGCTGGGCGGCGCATGGGTTCGCGTTGGAGGGGGCGGCGGCCCCATCTCTTGGCGCTCGCGGCAGTTAACCTGACAACGCCGTGCGACCAGCGGTGCAGCTGAACGGTTCGCGCTAAGCGTCCAATTCGGCGCCGCCCAATCGATAAGCAGACCTTATCCACTCCCATCGCGATTGAGAATTTGACCGCGTTACGGATTTAAATAGCTTGTCTGAATAATTACTGACGGGATAAAATAGATGAGCGGAAGAACTCAAGTAAAGATCAGTGAAGATCTTCGGCTTTGCGTCGAGTTTCGTGACGTCGCAGCGGCGGCTCTTCGGATCTCCGACCATGTTGTCAGAACGCCGCTCATCGCGAATGACGAGCTTGATCGCATCCTCTCCGCAAAAGTCCTGTTGAAGGCCGAGACGCTGCAGACCACGGGTTCGTTCAAGTTCCGCGGCGCGCTCAACCGCGTCTCGCGCATGACCCCGGCTGAGCGGAAGGGCGGCATCGTCGCCTGGTCCTCGGGCAACCATGCGCTGGCGATCTCCGCCGTCGCCGCGCGCAACGGCATCAAGGCGACGATCCTGATGCCCTCGGACGCGCCGCGCACCAAGATCGAGGGCGCCGAGCGGTTCGGCGGTACGGTACGCCTCTATGATCGCGCGACGGAAGTGCGCGAGACGATCGGGGCCGAGATCGCGGCCGCCACCGGCGCCGTGATCATCCCACCCTATGACGATCCCGACATCATGGCGGGGCAGGGTACGGTCGCGCTGGAACTCGCCGAGCAGGCTCGCGAGCGCGGCGTTTCGCTCGAGATGCTCGCGGTGAGCTGCAGCGGTGGCGGGCTGGCGGCGGGCTGCGCCATCGCGATGAACGGCGCCTCCCCCGATACGCGCGTGTTCTGCGTGGAGCCCGCCGGTTTCGACGACACCGCCCGCTCGCTCGCGTCCGGCCGGCGCGAGAGCAATGCGCCCGGCGCCCGGAGCCTGTGCGACGCGCTGCAGGTCGCGACCCCCGGAGAGCTGACCTTCCCGGTCAACCAGGCGCTGCTGGCCGGTGCCGTCGCCGTCACCGATGACGAGGTCTGCCGCGCCATGCGGCTCGCCTATGATTTGCTGAAGCTGGTGGTCGAGCCCGGCGGCGTCGCCCCCCTGGCCGCGGCGCTCGCCGGCAAGCTCGACGTCGCCGGCAAGACCGTTGCTCTGGTGCTGAGCGGCGGGAATGTCGACCACGACACATTCGCCCGGTGCATCGCCGTCTGAGCTCCTGTTTGGAAACTCACTTTTCATCCCGAGAAGCTGCAAAGCAGCCTCTCGAAGGATGATTCCAAATGATTCCGGAGCCTCCTCAAGCCTCCTTTGAACGCCCTTTCTGACGGAATGGCTGCTCGGGATGAGGGTTGAGGGAATGTCCAGAGAGGCTCTGAAACCTTCCGTTCCTGAAAGATACCGAACCGCCATGCTGTCGAAAGAAATGCCGCTCTACGATCGCCTCGCCGCCACGATCGACCGCTTCATGACGATCGACCTCACTGGCGTCGGCCTGATCGACCATCTCCGCGGCGCGCTCGAACGGCGTCAGCAGGGGCCGATCTGCATGGGCGCGGCCGAGATCATCGTGAACAGGGTCAGGGAGAAGGGCGGCCCCGTCCTGATCGCCACCGGTTTCCCGGAGGGCGGCGGCGTGCCGGAGACCGACGGCCCGGTCGGCGCGGCGCTGCTGGCGCGAGCGCTGTTCCTCGGGCTCGGCGTCGAAAGCGTCATCGTCGTCGACGAGGATTGGGAGGCGATGATGCGCCAGACCTGCCTCGGCGCCGGCCTCGCCCCGATGCCGTTCCCCGTCTCGGGCGTGATCGAGCCGATCGCCTTCCTGCGCCCGGTCTATATCCGCACGGTACCGAAGGACGCCGAGGGCTGCCGCGCGGTGAGCGACGATCTGCTGGAGCGAACGCGGCCGAGCCTGATGATCGCGATCGAGCGCCCCGGCGCCAATGCGAACGGGCTCTATCACGGGCTCGGCGGGCGCCCGCTCGACGGCATGGTCGGCGATCTCGACTATCTGTTCCGCACCGGAAAGGAGCTCGGCCTGCCCTTCATCGGCATCGGCGACGGCGGCAATGAGCTGGGCATGGGCGTGCTTGCCGAGGATCTGCCGGGCTTCTCGCCCAAGGCCGCTGATTGCGGCATTCCCGGCCGGGGCGGCGTCGCGGCAGCGACGGCGGCGAGCCATCTCGTGATCTCCAATGTCTCGAACTGGGGCGCGACCGGCATCATCGCGGCGCTTGCGGGGTTGCTGGAGAACGAGGTCGTGTTCCATGAGCCGGAGCTCGAAACGCGCTGCATCGAGCAATGCGTCGCTGGTGGCGGTGTCGACGGCATGTTCATGGCGCCGGAGCCGGCGGTCGACGGCATCTCCGCCCGCGAATGGGAAGGGCTCGTGCGCAGCCTGCGGGGCTCGGTGCTGCGCGCGCTGGGGCATTCGGTCAACTGGAAGGGCGATCGCGGCGACTGGCGGCAGGTGAAGTGACCGGGGCGGTCCGGCATCGCCTCGGATGTTTGGAACCGGATGCGTGAAGCGCCGCCGCAGTCCCAGGCGAGGGGCCAATCATGCTAGCCTGCCTGGAGCGGCCGGCGGCGATCGGCCGGCCGGCAAGCGAGCGGGGCGCCGCCTGAGATGACCGATTTCCGCAGCCTCGAGCTGTTCTACTGGGTCGCGGAGCTGAACAGCTTCAGCCGCGCGGCCGAGCGCGCCAACACCACGCAGCCCTCGGTCTCGCAGCGGATCGCGGCACTGGAGGCGGAGCTCGGCGTCAAATTGTTCGAGCGCAACGCCCGTTCGATCAGCCTGACCCATCAGGGCCGCAAGCTCGTCCAATATGCGGAGCGCTTTCTGCTGCTGCGCACGGAGATGCTGGCCGAGGTCGGCTCGGCTGTCGCCATGAAGGGCATCGTCAGGCTGGGCGTGTCGGAGACCATCGCGCAGACCTGGCTCAGCCGGTTCATGGAGCGCGCGCATGCTGTCTATCCCAACATCGTCATCGATCTGACGGTGGACGTGTCGCCGGCAATGCGCGACCTGCTCGCCCGCGGCGACCTCGACCTCGCCTTCATGCTCGGCCCGATCGACGACCTGACCATGGCGAGCTGCGACCTATGCGCCTATTCACTGGCCGTGATCGCCTCCCCGGATATGGTGCTCGGCGAGGAGCCGCTCAGCATCGCCGAGCTTCGCAATTTCCCGATGATCACCTACCCCAAGGCGACGGCGCCCTATCCGCGCCTACGCGAGGCGCTGAACGATCCGTCCCTGCCGCCGCCGCGCATCTTCGGCAACTCGTCTCTGACGACCATCGTCCAGATGACGCTAGACAGGATCGGCGTCAGCGTGATCCCGCCGGTCGTGGTGCAGCGCGAATTGAAGGAAGGCCGGCTGCGTATCGTCGAGACGGTGCTGGACCTGCCGGATCTGGTCTTCACCGCTGCCTTTCCGCTGACGCTGAGCGGCAGCCTCGCACGCCCGATGGCCGAGCTCGCCCAGGACATCGCGCGCAGCTACGAGGCGAGCCGCGCCTTCTGAAGGCGGAGCTCGCAGCCCGCCTCAAGCTCGGTCGATCCCGAGCCGCGCGGCCACCCACAGGACCTCGTCGGCAAAGGCCCGGACCAGGGGCTGACGCCGCGAAACCTTCGGCCAGATCAGCCCGATCGAGCGCTTCGGCGCATCCACGATCGGCAACTTCCGGACATCGACGCCCTGCGGCCAGGGCGGCAGCCAGTCCGGGATGAGCGCGACACCGAGCCCTCTATGGACCAGAATGGTGATCGCCTCGATCGAATCAAGCTCGTGGAATTCGCGCGGCACGATGCGCTTCGAGCGCAGATATTGCTCGACGACGCGGCCGCCCCAATGGTTGCGGTCGTAGCGGATGAAGGGCTCGGTCTTGAGCAGCAGCCCGGGGTCGCTTTCCGCGGTCTCCCGCGGCGTGATCAGGAGCAGCGGCTCCTGCCGCAGCTGCGTCCATTCCAGGGTCTTCGGCATCGCGAAGGCCGGCTGGACGATGATGGCCGTGTCGAGCTCACCGGCGGCCAGCTTGGCATAGAGATCCGTCGACGTACCCGGCAGGATGTAAAGCTCGATGCCCGGTCGGTTGCGCTGCAGCGCCAGCATCACATCCGGCATGAGGCCGCTCAGCACCGTGTGGATCACGCCGACCCGCAGCAGCCCGACATCCTGGCGCCCCGCCGCCGCTGCCTTGATATGGGACACCGTGCCGACGACGAAGCGGGCATCCTCCAGGATCGCGGCGCAGGCGGCCGTCACGCACATCGTATTGCCCGAGCGATGGATCAAAGGCGCGCCGATCTCGCCCTCCAGCACCTTGATCCGCTGCATCACGGCGGAGGGCGTTAGGTTCAGCGCCCGTGCGGTCCGGGTGAGCGATCCCGTCTCCGCGACAGTCAGCAGGGTCTGCAGGAAGCGCGTATCCATTTGTAGTTTTTCTTAAAAGCGAAAGTAGAGAAACGCATTTTTCATTTTGTTCGCGGTGCGT
Organism: Allobosea sp. TAB14; assembly: GCF_052113865.1. Classification (NCBI taxonomy): domain Bacteria; kingdom Pseudomonadati; phylum Pseudomonadota; class Alphaproteobacteria; order Hyphomicrobiales; family Alloboseaceae; genus Allobosea; species Allobosea sp. TAB14. The sequence continues at coordinate 25,187 of NZ_JBFRDQ010000008.1, forward strand.
CAAATTTAGTGCGCTGCACAAGACGCGGAGCCTCCGCGCGGCTGTCCGATCACGGACCCGTCTGCCCGGAAGGACGGCAGCCGGCCGGCCTTCCGGCATAACGGCCCGTTATGGCGATCGATACGGATTCACGATTGGACGTGTGCGCCGGACGGTGCGCCCATGATGCAACGAATGGGATGAGGGGATGGCGGAGACGATGAGCAGGCCGACGATCATGCCCGCATCGCAGCATGCGGCCGGCGCGTTCGACATCGGCTCGGCCCTGTCGGTTCGGCTCGCCTGTCGCAGCGGAGCGCTGAAGGGAACGACCTCGGGCCTGGCTCCCGGCTTCGTCCAGGGCAATCTCGCCATCCTGCCGGCCGATCTCGCCGGCGATTTCCTGCGCTTCTGCCAGGCCAATCCGCGTCCTTGCCCCATCATCGGCGTGTCCGATGTCGGTAGCCCGCTGGTGCCGGTCCTCGGCCGGGATCTCGACATCCGCACCGATTTTCCGGGCTATCGCGTCTGGGAGAATGGCGAGCTCGTCGCCGAGACCGGCGATGTCGGCCAGTATTGGCGCGACGACCTCGTCTCCTTCGTCATCGGCTGCTCGCTCTCCTTCGAGGAAGCCCTGCTCGACGAAGGCATCCCGCTGCGCCATGTCGAGCGCGGCCTACGCGTGCCGATGTTCCGGACCAGCATCGACTGCGTTCCGGCCGGCCCCTTCAGCGGCCCGATGGTTGTCTCCATGCGCCCCCTCAAGGCCGCCCATGCGATCCGGGCGATTCAGGTCACCTCGCGCTTCCCTGCCGTGCACGGCGCGCCGGTGCATATTGGAGACCCGGCCCTGATCGGCATCAGGGACGTCTCGCAGCCCGATTATGGCGACGCCGTCGAGGTGCTGCCCGGCGAGCTGCCGGTGTTCTGGGCCTGCGGCGTCACCCCGCAATCCGTCATAGCCAAAGTGAAGCCGCCCTTCGCGATCACCCATGCGCCCGGCTGCATGCTCGTGACCGACCGGCGCAACACGGAGTTCGCCGTCATCTGATCTCCACCACCACCCTGCCGGCCGAAAAAGAGCCGTGCAGTCATCAACAAAGAGGGGTTTAAGCCATGAATCGTAGAGAATTGCTCCTGGCGGGCGTGTCCGCTGCCGCCGCCGGCTCGCTGGCCTATCCCGGCACGTCCCGGGCGCAGGCGCCCAAGGAAGTCACCATCGGCGTGATCTACCCGATGTCCGGGGCGAGCGCGCAGGTTGGCATCGACGCGCGCAACGCCTTCGAAACTGCGCTCGACATCATCAACAACGACCACCAGCTCGATCTCGTCGCCGCCAAGGGTGCTGGCCTTGCCGCGTTGGGCGGGGCCAAGATCCGCCTCGTCTTCGCCGACCACCAGGCCGATCCGCAGAAGGGCAGGGCCGAGGCCGAGCGCCTAATCACGCAGGAGAAGGTCTCGGCCATCATCGGCTGCTACCAGTCCTCCGTCTCCGCCACGGTCAGCGCCGTCACCGAGCGCTACGGCGTCCCCTTCCTGTGCGCCGACTCCTCCTCGCCGAGCCTGCAGCGCCGCAACATGAAGTTCTTCTTCCGTCCGGCCGCCCAGGACGAGATGTTCTCGGCCGCGATGTTCGACTTCTTCGACGCGCAGAAGAAGAAGGGCAAGAAGATCGACAGCGTCGGGCTGTTCTTCGAGGACACGATCTTCGGCGTCGATTCCTCGAACACGCAGCGCAAGCTCGCCAATGACCGGGGCTACAAGATCGCCGCCGACGTCAAATACCGCACCAACTCGCCGTCCCTGACGGCCGAGGTGCAGCAGCTGAAGAGCGCCGACCCCGACGTTCTGATGCCCTCGACCTACACCACCGACGCGATGCTGCTGGTCAAGACGATGGCGGAGCTCGGCTTCAAGCCGAAGAACCTCGTCGCGCAGGCCAGCGGCTTCTCCGAGCAGGTCACCTACGATGCCGTCGGCGACAAGCTGAAGGGCGCCATCACCCGGGCCAGCTTCTCGCTCGATCTCGCGGCGAAGCGCCCGTTCATCAAGACCGTCAACGACATGTTCAAGGCGCGCTCGACCCGCGACCTGAACGACAACACCTCGCGCCAGCTCATGGGGCTGCTGCTGCTGGCCGAGGCGATCAACCGCGCCGGCTCGCTCGAAGGCCCGAAGGTCCGCGACGCGCTCGCCGCCACCGACATTCCCGGCACGAGCACGATCATGCCCTGGGCGCGCGTGAAATACGGGCCGGACGGCCAGAACCCGGAGGCCAGCCCGGTTCTGCTGCAATATCTCGGCGACAAATTCGTCACCATCTTCCCGAGCGAGGTCGCGATCGCGGATGCGATCTGGCCGATGAACGGCTGACCCTCACTTCAGGAAGGAATCCGGCATGACGACGCAAGCACTTCTCCAGGTGCTTGCGAGCGGCCTGCTCATGGGGCTGATCTACGCCCTGATCGCAGTCGGCCTCTCGCTCATCTTCGGCTTGATGGATGTGGTGAACTTCGCCCATGGCGAGTTCCTGATGACGGCGATGTATGTCGTCTTCGGGCTCTTCCTGTTCACCGCGCTCGATCCCGTGCTGTTCGCCCCTGTCGCCGCCGCGGTGCTCTTCTGCGTCGGCGCGCTGGCCTATCTCGGCATCGTCCGCTTCGCGATGCGGGCGAAGGCCAATCAGGGCATGGTGCAGATCTTCGCGACCTTCGGCCTGGCGACGCTGCTGCAGGGCGCAGCCCAGTACTTCCTGACGCCCGACTATCGCAGCATCGGCAACTCCTGGCTCGGCGGCAAGACGCTCGACCTCGGCGGCGTCTTCCTGCCCTGGCCGCAGATGTTCGGCGGGCTGGTTTCGATCGCGGCCTTCGGCGGGCTCTACCTGCTGATGTCGCGCACCGATTTCGGCAAGGCGCTGGAGGCGACGCGCGAGGACCAGGGCGCCGTCGCGCTGGTCGGCATCGACCGCAACCGCGTCTTTGCGCTGGGCTGGGGGCTGGGGGCCGCGCTCGTCGGCCTTGCCGGCGCGGTGCTCGCGATCTTCTATTACATCCACCCGCAGGTCGGCGCGACCTYCGGCCTGATCGCCTATGTCACCGTGGCGCTCGGCGGCTTCGGCAGCGTCTTCGGCGCGCTGGTCGCCGGCGTCATCGTCGGCCTGGTCGAGGCGCTCACCGCGGCGTTCCTGCCTCCCGCCATGAAATCCCTCGGCATCTTCGCGCTCTATCTCGGCGTCGTCTTCATCCGGCCGAGCGGCCTGTTCGGAAAGCTGTGACGATGACGGACGAAGCCCTGAACCTTCCTCCGGCCTTCGGCATGCTGCCGCGGCGCCGCAACCAGCTCCTCGTCGCCGCCGCGGTGTTCGCGGCGATCGCGGTCTCTCCCTTCGCGATCAAGGACGTCTATCTCCAGAACGTGCTCGTGCTGACGCTGCTCTACGCTGCCGTCTCGCAGAGCTGGAACATCCTCGGCGGCTATTGCGGCCAGATCTCGCTCGGCCACGCGCTCTATTTCGGCATCGGGGCCTATGCCACCTCGGTGCTCTTTGTCACYTATGGCGTCGTACCCTGGGGCGGCATGCTGGTCGGCGGCATCCTGTCGGCCGCCATCGCGCTGCTGCTCGGCTATCCCTGCTTCCGCCTGAAGGGGCATTACTTTTCGATCGCGACCATCGTCATCGCGGAGATCGGCCTGCTGCTGGTCCATAACTGGGACTTCGTCGGCGGCGCGCTCGGCATCCAGTGGCCGTTCGGCTCCGACAGCTGGGCGACGCTCCAGTTCGCGCGCGACAAGGTGCCCTATATCCATCTCGCGCTCGCCTTGCTGGCGATCACCTGGTTCGTCACCTTCCTGATCGAAGGCTCGCGCTGGGGCTATTGGTGGCGCGCGGTCAAGGATAATCCGGAAGCCGCCGAAAGCCTCGGCGTCGAGATCTTCCACTCGAAGATGGCGGCGGCAGCGGTCTCGGCCTTCTTCACCGCGATCGGCGGCGCCTTCTATGCGAGTTTCCTGGCCTATATCGACCCGGAGAGCGTGATGAGCTTCCGTTTCTCGCTGCTCTTTGCCCTGCCGGCCGTGCTGGGCGGCATCGGCACGCTCTGGGGACCCGTCGTCGGCGCCGCGATCCTGATCCCGCTCACCGAGATCACCCGCTCCTATCTCGGCGGCTCCGGCTCGGGCATCGACCTGATCATCTATGGCGGCCTGATCATGCTGGTCGCGCTCGCCAAGCCCGAAGGCATCCTCAGCCTCTTCCAGGGCAAGAGGCAGAAGGCGGAGGGGCGCTCATGAGCACGGACATCCTCCTCGACGTCCAGAATGTGACGCGGCGCTTCGGCGGTCTGGTCGCCAATTCCGACGTCTCGGTCGAGGTGCGCCGCGGCGAGATCCTCGGCCTGATCGGGCCCAACGGCGCCGGCAAGTCGACCCTGTTCAACCTCATCGCCGGAGCATTTCCGCCGAACGAGGGCAGCATCCGCTTCGAAGGGCAGGRCATCGCCAGGCTGTCGGGGCCGGCGCGTTGCCGGCTCGGCATCGCCCGGACCTTCCAGGTGCCGCGCTCCTTCGACTCGATGAGCGTGCTCGACAACGTCATGGTCGGCGCCTTCGCCAAGGAGCCGGGCAGCGCGGCGGCACGCCGGGTCGCCTATGAGACGCTCGCCTTCTGCGGACTGCAGCAGCGCGCCCCGGCGCCGGCCGGCGAGCTGACGCCGCCTGAGAAGCGCAGGCTGGAGGTGGCGCGCGCGCTCGCCACCAAGCCCAAGCTCCTGCTGCTCGACGAGGTGATGACCGGCCTCACGCCGAGCGAGGCCCGGCTCGGGGTCGAGCTGGTGCGCAAGGTGCGCGACCAGGGCGTCACCGTCGTCATGGTCGAGCACGTCATGGAAATCGTCATGCCGCTGGTCGACCGCGCCGTTGTGCTCAACCTCGGCAAGGTGCTGGCCGAAGGCAAGCCGCGGGATGTGGTGCGCGACGACGCCGTCATCACCGCCTATCTGGGGGAGAGACATCGTGCTGCTTGAAGTCTCCTCCCTGACCACGGCCTATGACGGGCTGATCGCGATCTCCGACATCTCGGTGACGGTGGCTGAAGGCGAGATCGTCGTCGTGGCGGGCGCCAACGGGGCCGGCAAATCGACCCTGCTGAAGACCATCTCCGGCATGGAGAAGGCCCGCTCCGGCACGGTCTCCTTCGCCGGCGAAACGATCAGCGGGCTGCCCGGCCACGAGATCACCAAGCGCGGCGTCGCCTATGTTCCCGAGAACAAGCGGTTGTTCCCGCGGCTCTCGGTCTCCGACAATCTGAGGCTCGGGAGCTATCTGCACCGGGCCAAGGCCGATCGCGAGCAGCCGCTGGAGCAGGTCTTCGCCCTGTTCCCGCGGCTGAAGGAGCGCCTGCCGCAACGCGCCGCGACCCTGTCGGGCGGCGAGCAGCAGATGCTCGCCATCGGCCGGGCGCTGATGACACGCCCGCGCATCCTGATGCTCGACGAGCCGTCGCAGGGCATCATGCCCAAGCTGGTCGACGAGATCTTCGCGGCGGTCGAGACCATCCGCAAGGCCGGCGTGACCGTGCTCCTGGTCGAGCAGCGCCTGGCCGAGAGCCTGGAGATCGCCGATCGTGCCTATGTGCTGCAGACCGGCAGGGTGATCCTCTCCGGCACGGCCGCCGAGGTGCGCGACAACCCGGATATCCGGCGCGCCTATCTCGGCATGTGACGCAAAGGAGGGCGCCGCAAGGCGGCGCCCTCATCGGTTTCGGCAATTCAACCAAGCGGGGTGGGCCATGCTGTCCGTCGATCTCAATTCCGATCTGGGCGAGGGCTTCGGGACCTATAGCTGCGGCGACGACGAGGCCATGCTGGGCATCGTCACCTCGGCGAATGTCGCCTGCGGCCTGCATGCGGGCGATCCGGAGATCATGGCGAAGGCGTTCACGGTGGCGCGCGAGCGCGGCGTGGCGATCGGCGCGCATCCCGGCTTTCCCGATCTCTGGGGGTTCGGGCGCCGGCGCATCCCGTTCTCGACCGGAGAGATCGAGCGCCTCGTCGCCTATCAGCTCGGCGCGGCGCAGGCGCTGGCGGTCTATGCCGGCCACCGCATCAGCTATGTGAAGCCGCACGGGGCGCTCGGCAACATCGCCTGCGAGGAGCGCCCGGTCGCCGATGCGATCGCGCGAGCGGTGAAGGCGGTCGATCCCAGCCTCGCCCTGCTGGCGACGGCGCTGACCGCGCAGGTCGCGGCCGGCGAGGCGGCAGGGCTGACGACCTATCAGGAGATCTTCGCCGATCGCGGCTACACCGATGAAGGGCTGCTGATCGCGCGGAGCAAGCCCGGCGCGATGATCACCGATCATGAGGAGGCTGCTGCCCGCGTCATCGAGATGGTCACCGAAGGCGTCATCGTCACCGCGACGGGCAAGCGCCTGCCGACGCCGGTCAGGTCGATCTGCGTGCATGGCGATTCCAGCCATGCGGTCACGATGGCCCGCCATGTGCGCAAGGCGCTGGAACGGGCCGGCATCACGCTCGCGGCCTTCGCATGAGCGCTTCGGACGCCACGCCGCGCTTTCTCGATGCGGGGGAAGCCGCGCTGGTCGTCGAGTTCGGCAGCGGCGTCGACCCGGCAGTCAGCGACCGCGTGCTCGCGCTCGACGCCGCGCTCGCGGAGGCGGCGCCCACGGGCCTGCGCGAGCTGGTGCCGACCTATCGCTCGCTGATGATCCATTACGACCCGTTGCAGATCACCCGCGACGCGCTGGTCGGGATGGTCGAGGAGCGGCTGTCGGCTCCCAAGACGCGCGAGCGCAAGGCCGTGCTGTGGACGGTGCCCTGCTGCTACGAGGCGCCGCATGGCGAGGATCTCGCCGAAATGGCGGAGATCATGGGCATGCCGGCCGAGAAAGCGGCGCAAATCCATGCGGGTGCCACCTATCGCGCCTATATGTACGGCTTCGCGCCGGGCTTCACCTATCTGGGCGGTCTGCCCGACGAGATCGCGATCTCGCGGCGGACGAAGCCGCGCCCGCCGCATGACAGCAAGGTCGTGCTCGTTGGCGGCGGGCTCAGCGCCATTGCCACCTTCTCGATGCCGACCGGCTGGTACGTGGTCGGGCGCACGCCGGAACGCCTCTATGCGCCCGAGCGCGCCAGCGCCTTCCTGATGGAGCCCGGCGACGACATCCGCTTCGAGCCCATCGATGCCGCCACCTTCGCCGCGCTCGACCGGCGCGTCGAGGCCGGCGAGGTGGTGGCCCGGAGGCAGGGGCAATGACCGGGACGCTCAGCATCCTCTCGGCAGGCCCGGGCTCCACCGTGCAGGATGGCGGCCGGCACGGCTATCTGCGCTATGGCGTGACCGGGGCGGGGCCGATGGATCCGCTCGCCCATGCGGTCGCGAACCGGGCGCTGGGCAATCCCGCTGGGGCGGCCGCCATCGAAGTCTCGCTGGGCGGCATCGAGATCACGGCCGAGGAGGCGCCGCTGACCGTCGCGGTCGCGGGCGGCGCCTTTTCCGCGACGCTGGACGGGCAGGCCCTGCCGCCGGCCGTGGTTGTGCGTCTCGAGCCTGGAGTCCAGCTGAGGCTCAGGGCCGGGGCGGCCGGGTGCTGGTGCTATCTCGCGGTTGCCGGCGGGCTCGACCTGCCGCTCGTGCTGGGCTCGGCCTCGACCCATACGCGCACAGGCATCGGCGGCCTCGAAGGGCGCGCGCTTGCGGCCGGCGACAGGCTCGCGACCGGCACGCCGGCCAGGGTGTCGGTCGCGGCGGGGGCGATCCAGGCGCCGCTGCTGGAGCGCCCGGCCGAGACGATCCGCGTCATCCTCGGGCCGCAGGACGATTTCTTCGCCCCCGACCAGATCGCCTCCTTCCTGGCGGGGCCCTGGACGGTTTCGGCGCGCGGCGACCGCATGGCCTGCTTCCTCGAGGGGCCGAAGCTGACCCATCTGCGCGGCTACAACATCACCTCGGACGGCATCGCCATGGGCGCGATTCAGGTGCCCGGCGAAGGACAGCCCATCATCCTGATGGCGGACCGGCAGTCGACCGGCGGCTACCCCAAGATCGCGACCATCATCGGCCCCGATCTCGGTCGCCTGGCGCAGGCCCGGCCGGGCAGCACCCTGTGCTTCCGCAGCGTGTCGCATGCCGAGGCCGTCGCCGCGCGGGCGGAGGAGCAGGCGTTCCTGGCGGGCGCGATTCCGGTCGAGCCGCTGATCCGCACCCGTTTCACCTCCGAGTTCCTGCTCGGACTCAATCTCGTCGACGGCTATGTCGACGCCCATGCGCAGGCATGACCTGACGCGGCATCATCGGGAGTTTCGGATGGATTTCGGCATATCGGGAAAGACGGCGTTGGTGCTCGGCGCCGGCGGCGGGCTGGGCGGCGCGATCAGCCTTGCGCTGGCCCGCGAGGGCGTGAAGGTCGCGCTCGCCGACATCGACGCCGCGGCGCTGGAGCGGGCGGCGGATGCGATCGAAGCCGTGGGCGGCACCGCCGAGGCCCTGCTCTGGGATCTCGGGGATCTTTCCGTCATCGACGCCAATGTCTCGCGCATCGAGCAGGCGCTCGGCCCGGTCGACATCCTGGTCAACAATACGGGCGGACCGCCGCCGACCCCGGCCTCCGGCCAGCCGAGCGAGCTCTGGGCGAAGCATTTCCAGTCCATGGTGCTGTCGGTGATCGCGCTGACCGATCGGGTCCTGCCCGGCATGCGCGCACGTCAATGGGGCCGCATCATCACCTCGACCTCGTCCGGCGTGGTCGCGCCGATCCCCAATCTCGGCGTCTCCAACGCGCTCAGGCTCTCGCTGGTCGGCTGGTCGAAGACGCTGGCGCGCGAGGTCGGCCGCGACGGCATCACCAGCAACATCATCCTGCCCGGCCGGATCGCCACGGACCGCATCCGCTTCCTCGACGAGGCCAAGGCCAAGCGCGAGAACCGCAGCGTCGAGGAGGTCTCGGCGGAGAGCACCGGCTCGATCCCGCTCGGCCGCTACGGCCGGCCCGAGGAATATGCCGATACCGTCGCCTTCCTGGCGTCCGAGCGGGCCTCCTACCTCACCGGCAGCGTGATCCGCGTCGATGGCGGCCTGATCGCCAGCATCTGATCACCCTTCACCCTTCATCCCATCGCAAAGCAACGAGCGAGCACGACCCCATGTCCAACGACGCCAAGATCATCGAAATCCTGTCGCAGGTCACCACCGCGACCCTGACCACGATCCTGCTCAAGAAGGGCCTGCGCAATGTCTGGCTGCGCGGCACCAAGCCGCTGAAGCCGGGCCAGAAGCGCCTCGTCGGCCGTGCCTTCACCTTGCGCTTCGTGCCGGCGCGCGAGGACCTCGCCACGCCGGAATCCTGGTCCTCGCCGAGATCGACCCGCGCCGCCATCGAGGCGATGCCGGAAGGCTGCATCGCCGTCGTCGATGCGATGGGCGTGACCGATGCCGGCATCTTCGGCGACATCCTCTGCGCGCGCATGGCCAAGAAGGGCGTCGCCGCGCTGATCACGGACGGCGTGGTGCGCGACGTTGCCGGCGTGCTCGGCACCGGGCTGCCGGTCTGGTGTCAGGGGGCCGCGGCGCCGCCTTCCGTGGCCGGGCTGACCTTCGTGAACTGGCAGGAGCCGATCGCCTGCGGCGGTGTCGCCGTCTATCCGGATGATCTGATCGTGGTCGACGATGACGGCGCCGTGCTGATTCCGGCCGCGCTGGTCGACGCGGTGGTCGAGCTCGCCCCGGAGCAGGAGCGGCTCGAGGGCTGGATCATGAGCGAGGTCGAGAAGGGCGCAGTCCTGCCCGGCCTCTATCCGCCCAATGCCGAGAATAAGGCGCGCTACGAGGCGACCAAGAAGGGCTGAGCCCGGCATTGGGGGCTGCGATGGCGGCGGTCACGCCGCCATCGGCGACATGAGGGCGGGGGATAGAGATGGCGGCATTGCAGGGGCGCGTGACACTCCAGGCGAGGATCGCCGCCGGATTCCTGTTCGTTCTGGCGATGTCCGCCGTGCTGGGCTGGTTCGCCATTGCCTCGGCCCGCGATTCGCTGGCGCTGTTCCAGCGCTACCGCTCGGTCACCACCGCCGCGGCGGGGCTTGCCGCAGCGCAGGCCAGCTTCGGCGATGCGCGCCTTGCCGGCGAGGCGTTCGGCCTCTCGCTCGACCCGAGCAAGCTGGACGAAGCCGAAACGGCGGCGAAGGCCAGCCTCGCCAGCATCGCGGTGGCGAAGGCTGCGGCCGATATCGGCGGCGTCGCGGCCCTGGTCGGCACGCTGGATGAGGGGCTCGGCAGCTATATCGCGCAGATCGCGATCCTGAAGGGCGCCGGCCTCCAATCCGAAGCGGCCCAGGCGCTGCTCAAGATCGGCGAAGACAGCTCCGCCGCGATCAAGCACTCGGCCGCGGCGTTGGAGCAGCGCGCTGCCATCGTCGGGCCGGAGATGGAAAGCACCATGGCCGGCGCGGCCAGCCGCGCACTGATCCTCGTCTCCGTCGTCATCCTCATCGGCTGCGCGGTCTCGTTCGGCATCGGCCGCTCGATCGCGCGGCCGGTGCGCCAGATCACCCAGGCGATGGGCGAGATCTCCGAGGGCCGCCTCGACGCGACGATCCCGGCGCAGCAGCGCAAGGACGAGATCGGCGAGATGGCGGCGGCGCTGTCGGTGTTCCGCGACAATCTCGTGCGCGTCCGCGCTCTCGAAACCCAGGAGCGCGCCGCCGCCGCCGAGAGATCGGCCCGCGCGGAATCGATGATCGCCATCGTCAACGATGTCGGCGCCGTCGTCGCCGCCGCCGCGGCCGGCGATTTCAGCGCCCGGCTCAGGATCGAGCATGCCGATGCCGAGATGCAGAAGCTCGTCAGCGGCATCAACGAGATCAACGCCGTCGTCGACCGCGTGGTGTCCGAATTCTCCGAGGCGCTGGCCGCCATCGCCAAGGGCGACCTGACGCGCTCTGTCGCGACCCGCCATCAGGGCCGTTTCGCCGAGCTCGACCGCTCGGTCGACGACATGGTCGCACGCCTGTCGCAGGTGCTCTCCGGCATCCAGTCCTCGACCGCGCAGGTCTCCTCGGCCGCGCGCGACATCCATGCGGGAGCCGATGAACTCTCGCGGCGCGCCGAGGAGCAGGCCGCTTCGCTCGAAGAGACCGCCGCGACCACCGAGGAGCTGGCGGCCTCCGTGAAGATCAGCGCGAATTTCGCCGCGACGGTCGCGCTCGCTGCCGGCGATGCCGCCAATGTCGCGGCCCAGGGCGGCACGATCGTGCGCGATGCGGTTCAGGCGATGGAGCGCATCGAGCAGGCCAGCGCGGAGATTGCCAAGATCAGCCGCGTGATCGACGACATCGCCTTCCAGACCAATCTATTGGCGCTCAACGCCGCCGTGGAGGCGGCCCGCGCCGGCGATGCCGGCAAGGGTTTTGCCGTCGTCGCCTCGGAGGTCCGCACCCTGGCCCAGCGCTCCGGCACGGCCTCCCAGGATATCGGGCGCCTGATCGCGACGGCGACGCAGGAGGTCGGGCAGGGGGCGCAGCTGGTGCGCTCGGCCGGGACGACCTTCGAGCAGATCGTCGCGGCCTCGAAGCAGGTTGCCGACACCGTCTCCGAAATCTCGACCGCGTCGCACGAGCAGGCGCACGGCATCGAGGAGATGAATCAGGCGGTCACCCATCTGGACGGCATCACCCAGCAGAACGTCGCGCTCTCCGAGAAGAACGCGGCCGCCGCCGCCGTCCTGGCGGACGAGACGCGTCGCCTCGACACGCTGATCGCGACGTTCACGATCGGCAGCGGCTCTGCGGCGGTCATGCCGCCGCGCCTCGCCCTGGTCCGTTCCGCGACGCCGGGCGCTTAAAACAACAAAGGACTGCCTTCGATGAGCCTGCTTTCCTCCAAGCTGAAGGCCGTAAAGCCTTCGCCGACCATCGCCATCACCCGCACCGCGGCGGAGCTGCGCCGCCAGGGCAAGGACATCATCGGCTTGTCGCAGGGCGAGCCCGATTTCGACACGCCGGACCATATCAAGGCCGCCGCCAAGGCCGCGATCGACAAGGGCGCGACGAAATACACCGATGTCGACGGCACGCCCGAGCTCAAGGCGGCCGTCGCTGCCAAGTTCAGGCGCGAGAACGGGCTGAACTACGACGCGTCGATGGTCAGCGTCGGCACGGGCGGCAAGCAGGTGATCTACAATGCGTTGTGCGCAACGCTCGATGCCGGCGACGAGGTGGTCGTTCCCGCGCCCTATTGGGTGTCCTATCCGGATATGGTGCGGCTGGCAGGCGGGACGCCGGTCATCCCGCTGTGCCCCGAGGCCAGCGGCTTCAAGCTCACCCCCGCCATCCTGCGCGCAGCGCTGAGCCAGCGGACGAAATGGCTGATCCTGAACTCGCCAAGCAACCCGACCGGGGCGGGCTATTCTGCCGCCGAACTGAAGGGACTGGCGGAGGTTCTCCTCGACTTTCCCGCCGTGCATGTCCTGACCGACGACATGTATGAGCACCTACGCTACGATGGCTGGCAGTTCGCCACCATCGCCGCTGTCGAGCCCCGCCTGTTTTCGCGCACGCTCACGGTCAATGGCGTCTCCAAATCCTATGCCATGACCGGCTGGCGCATCGGCTTCGCCGGAGGACCGTCAGAACTCATCAAGGCGATGGCGACGCTGCAATCGCAGAGCACGACCAATCCGAGCTCGGTCTCGCAGGCGGCGGCCGTGGCGGCGCTCACCGGACCGCTCGATTTCCTGGCCGAACGCAACGCCGTCTTTCAGACACGCCGCGACCTCTGCCTGGAGGCCTTCTCACGTATCGAGGGGCTGAGTTGCGCGACGCCGGAAGGCGCGTTCTACCTCTACCCGTCCTGCGCCGGGCTGATTGGCCGCAAGCGTCCCGATGGGCGGGTGATCGCCAACGACGCCGACTTCGTGGACTATCTGCTCTCAGACGCCAATGTCGCGGCCGTGCCCGGCGTCGCCTTCGGGCTGGAGCCCTATTTCAGGATTTCCTTCGCGACCGGGACGGACCGGCTGCACGCGGCCTGCGCGCGCATCGCGGCGGCCTGCGCTGCTCTGAAAGCTTAGCGGCATGAACGCGCCGGCCGCAGCTGCCGGCGACATGCGCACCGGCGTGGATATCCGGCTCAGCCTGCTCTCAGGGATGTGGCCTGACGGCGACGCTTAACGTTCGCTTTGACTGCTAAGCGTTGTTGCGGAGAAGGCTCCCTCGATCACGGGGATCATCGAGAGGATCCAGGCAAGGATGCCGTAGAGCAAGCCATTGACCCGTCGCCCAGGGCGCGACGCGGGTGCCGAACGGATCGATGAAGCTAAATCTGTCATCGCGTTGTACAGGGTCGCCGGGGCGACGCCGGAGGTGCAGGCGCCTGTCGCGTCGCCTCCACGTCTTCGCGGACTGGGTCGAACACCTCTTAAGCTAGAGCTCGTGGCGGGACGTGCCYCGGCTGCTGCAGTGCATCAACCTCTGGGATGATAGGTTCATTCCCGATCTGGTGATTAGTCTCGGGTATCGGCTGCAGCTCGAAACGAACTTTCGCACCGTGACTGCCGCCTAAGAAAAAGGGGACAATCATGAAGATCAGCGTCAAATGGTTATTCGCAGCGATGATGGGGCTGTCGGCAGGGATAACGGCGGCCCAGGCTGACGAACTCAAGGTCGGCATCGAGTGCACGTCATTCCCGTTCAATTATCGCGATTCGACCGGGGCCTATGCCGGTTACGACGTCGACGTTGCCAACGAGATCGGCAAGCGCCTCGGCGACAAGATCGAGTTCGTCTGCCAGAAATGGGACGGCATGATCCCGGCGATCCTCGCCAACAAATTCGATCTCATCGTGGCCTCGATGGGCATCACCGAGGAGCGCCAGAAGAAGCTCGATTTTTCGCGCCCGTATCGCATCTCGGTCGGTCGCTTCGTCGCTCCCACGGGCGCCAAGCTCGCCTTGTTCAACCCGGACGGGTCGCTCAATCCGGAAGGCTTCAAGTCGATCAAGGTCGGCCTGCAGCGTTCGACCACCTATGACGACTGGCTGAAGGCCAAGATGCCGAGCGCCAACGTCATGCGCTACGACACCGTCGAAGCGCTGTTCCTCGACATCAAGGCCGGGCGCGTCGACACCATCATGACGAACCCGATGAAGGCGCACGAGGCCTTCCTCAGCAAGCCGGACGGCGCGGGCTTCGGCTTCGTCGGGCCTGAAGTCTCCGACGACAAGCTGTTCGGCGCCGGTGCCGGCGTCGGCCTGCGCAAAGGCAACGAAGCGCTGCTCGCCAAGGTCGACAAGGCGATCGCCGCGATGACCGAGGACGGCACGCTGGATACGTTCAGCAAGAAGTACTTCCCGTTCCCGATCTATCCGCGCGACTGGAAGCCCGCCTCGACCAATTGAGACGATCCCCGCCACGGCAAGCTGGGCCTTCGGCTCCCGGCCTGCTGTGGCGGCCGCTCGCCTGCCGAGCATCCCAGCCCCCGCCACCCGAGAGGATCACCATGTTCGAGGAGCTCTGGCGCTGGAGCGGGGCCTTCATGCAAGGCACACTGGTCATCCTCCTCGTCTTCCTGGTCTCGCTCGTCCTGACCGTGATCTGGGGGCTGCTGGGGGCAAGCGCCAAGCTGTCGGGTAATCGCGCCGCGAAGGCCGCCGCTAATGCCTACACGGTGGTTTTCCGCGGCACGCCGGAATTCCTCTTGCTGTTGCTGATCTATTTCGGCTCGGCTGTGACCCTGACGGCGCTGGTAAAGCTCGTCTGGCCGCAGACCCGCTTTGTCGATCTCTCGCCCTTCTGGGCCGGTGCCTTCGCCATCAGCCTGATCGTCGGAGCGGCCGCCACCGAGACCTTCCGCGGCGCCTTTCTCGGCGTCGATCGCGGGCAAGTCGAGGCCGCGCAGGCGTTGGGTCTCAGGCGCTTGCAGGTCTTCTTCCTGATCCGCCTGCCGCAGATGTGGCGCCTCGCCTTGCCGAGCTTCGGAAATCACATGAACTCGCTGGTCAAGGACACGGCCCTGATCTCGGTGATCGGTCTGCAGGAAATCATGTTTACCGCCGACATGGCCGCCTCGACCAACTCCATGCCCTTCGCCATGTATTTCGCGGTCGCGCTGATCTATCTCGGCTTCACGACGATCATCACCCTGGGTACGGGTCATCTTGAGCGCCGAGCCAACCATTTCATGACGGTCTCGCGATGAGCTTCGACATCGCGCTCATGCTGACGAGTTTCCCGCAGCTGCTGGCGGGGCTCGGAATGACCCTTCAGCTGCTCGGCATCTCGCTGGTCTCCGGCCTCGCGATCGCCATCGTCACGAGCTGGGCGCGAACCACGCGCTTTCTGCGCTGGCCGGCCGAGGCTTATGTCTATTTCTTCCGCGGCACGCCGCTGCTGGTGCAGCTCTTCGTGATCTATTTCGGCTTGCCGCAGGCAGAGTTCGTGCGCAGCGGGCCGTGGTGGCCGTTCCTGCGCGAGCCGTTCTGGTGCATGTGCCTGGCGCTGTCGCTGAACAACGGCGCCTATGTCGCCGAGATCATCCGCGGCGGCATGCTGGGCATCGGCAAGGGGCTGAAGGAGGCGTCATGGGCGCTGGGCCTGAGCCGCTTCCACCATCTGCGCCTGGTCACGGTGCCGATCGTCACCCGCCTTTGCCTGCCGACCTATGGCAACGAGGTCGTCAGCCTGATGAAATCGACCGCGCTCGCCAGCACGGTCACGCTGCTCGATGTCACGGGTGTCGCCCGCTCTATCGTCGCCGAGACCTTCGCCCCCTACGAGATCTTCATCGCGGCCGCGCTGATCTATCTGGCCCTGACCTTCCTGATGCAGACGCTGGTCTCGCGCCTGGAGGCGCGGCTGGGTCGTTATGCGCAGCGGTGACCGCCTTTCGCCCAGCGAGATCGTCCATGTCAGCCCAAGCCCACCCTGCCGACTTCCTGCCCTTCGCCCACCGCCTCGCCGATTGCAGCGGCGCGATCCTGCGACGTGTCGCGGGCGAGAACCGCGCTTTCGACACCAAGGGCGACGCCAGTCCGGTGACGGCGATCGATCGCGAGATCGAGACGGCCCTGCGCGCGGCGATCGCAGCCGAGTATCCCGARCACGGCATTCTCGGCGAGGAGTTCGCGCCCACGAATCTCGACAGCGAGTGGGTCTGGGTTCTGGATCCGATCGACGGAACCAAGCAATTCATCGCCGGAATTCCGCTCTACGGGACGCTGATCGCGCTCACGCGAAACGGCATGCCCGTGCTCGGCATCATCGACCATCCCATGACCGGCGAGCGCTGGAGCGCCGCCGACGGCAGCCCCGCGCTGCGTAACGGCGTGGTTGTGACGACCGCCAAGCGCAGCACCCTGTCAGGGAGCCTGCTGTTCACCTCCAGCCCCGAGCCCTATGACGACAGGGAGCGTCGCGGGGTGGCGGCCGTGCGATCGGGTGTCGCCTGGTGCGTCTATGGCGCGGGCTGCTATGGCTATGCCCGGCTCGCCAGCGGTGCGCTCCACATCGGCATCGAGGGCGGGCATGATCCGTTCGACTATTGCGCGCTCGTCCCGATCATCCGTGCGGCGGGCGGCGCGATCAGCGACTGGGAGAGCAGACCGCTCGGGCTGACCTCCGGCACGCGTTTCGTCGCCAGCGCGACCCCGACGCTGCACGAGGAGGTCCTGGCCACCATGGCGCGGGCGATGGTGGCCTGAACAGCGAGCCGTCGGGCTCTCAGGCCGCGGCGACGAGGCCGGGGGCCGTCTCCCGGATGGCGGCCGAGATGGCCGCCAGGCCGCCACGCAGTTCCTCTTCGAGCGGCCACAGGAAGCCGATCCGGAAATGGCTGCGCGGCATCTCGAACCAATGACCGGGCCCGACATAGGTGCCGTGCTTCTCCAGCAGAGTCTTGTAGAAGGCGTCGAAGTCGAAATCGGCGCCGACATTCATGCGCGGGAAGCAGACGACGCCGCCCTTGGGCTCGACCCACTCGATGAGCGGATCGTTCTTCGCCCAGTCCCGCATGATGTCGAGCCGGCGGTGCATGACCGGCGAAAGCGCGTCCAGGAAGGCGTCGCGCTTTTCCAGCATCGTGCGCGCGAGCCACTCGTCGACGACGCTGCCGCAGATGCCGATCTGCTCCTTGGCGGCGAGGAAGGTCTCGTAGAGCGCCGGATCGCGCGTGACGATCCAGCCGATGCGGATGCCCGGGATGCCGTACGCCTTGGACAGGGACGAAACGCTGATCACGCTCTTGCTCAGGCTGGCTGCGATCGGCAACTGCTCGCCATAGGACAGGTCGCGATAGGTCTCATCGACGAGGAGGCGGCAGCCCTTCTCCTCGACGAGCGCGATCAGGCGACGAAGATCGGCTTCCGGCATCAGGGTGCCGGTCGGATTATGCGGGCAGGTGATGCTGACATAGCGTGTATTGGGCCGGATCGCGGCCGCGACGCGCGCAATGTCGAGTGCGAAGCCGTCCTCGAAGGACAGGTCGATATAGCTGATCTCGCAGCCGATCGCCTTGGGCGTCTCGATGTTCGTCGCGTAGTTCGGGCGCACAACGACGAGATGGTCCTCACGCGACAGAAGCGTCGTGGCGATGATGAAAAGCGCGCCGGCCGCGCCGGCCGTGATGAGAATATCGTCAGGCGTCAGCCCCGCGCCCTGTCCCGCGACCAGCTCGCGCAGCCTCGCCTCGCCGCGATGTTCTCCGTAGAACAGCGTCAGGTCCGGGAAGGTGGCGCCGAGCTCGTGCAGGCTCTGGTCGCGGATCGAGCTTTCCGAAAGGTTGAAGCGGATCCGGTCGTAGCCGTACTCCTCCGGTGCTTCCTTCTCGATGACCATGCGTGCATATTTCATGTGCGTCATCCGCTGTGGTTGGCTTGCGTTCGTGCTTGCTTCTTAGTGACAGCGGCTCGATCTCGCCTATCCTCCCAGAGAGGGATAGCGTCGGCAGAGCGGATGGAGACGTATGCGGGATATGAACGACCGTGCGGCCCGGCTCGTAACGGCGATCGACCGAAGCAATTTTCCAGAAGCGCTGGTCAGCCATCTCGGCGAGCGTGTCGCATTCGATGCCGCGACGATCTTCGTGCACCGGCGCGAGCTCGCGCCGATCTACGTCTTCGATAACTTCGTGGGCGGCAAGGCCAAGCAGGGCATCCGCGAATATCTGCAAAAGACCTATGCGCTAAACCCATTCTTCCAGGCGCAACGAAACGGACTGGCCTCGGGCGTCTATCGCATTCGCGACCTCGCGCCCGATATATTCTTCCAAAGCGAGTTCTATAATGACTACCGGATCAAGGTCACGAGCAACGAAGAAATCGGCTATGTGACACGCGATTGGCCGGAAGGTCTGTCTGAGATCGACGTCGCCATCCAGCTCGGGCCAGACGAGACGGTCGAGTTCGCGCTATACCGCTACCGCAGCAACGGCGACTTCAGCGACGCGGACCTCATTGCGATCGAGGACGAGCTGGCCCTCTTGACCGCTTGCTTTGGCAGCTATTGGCGCCGCAATCGAGCCAGCGATGATCTCTCGGAACAGCGGACGAGCTCGGCCGGACCGGCCGCGTTCGGAGAAGGCAAGATCAGCGTGCGTGAGCGCCAAGTGCTGGAGTTCGTCCTTCGCGGATACTCATCGGAATCGATAGCCGCCCAACTCGGTATTTCGCTGGCGACAGTGAAGACGCACCGCAAGAATGCTTATGAAAAGCTGAACATCTCCACCCAGGCGCAGCTGTTCAGCCTCTACCTCAAGCATTTGGATGCCAATTATTCGATGGAACTGACCCCGCCACGTTGACACCTGTGTCGCCCGTCAGGCCGCAGCGGCGCGAGCCGAGCGCCGACATGTCGGTTGATGCGATCCGCCTCATTCGGCATCCGGAAGGCTCCAATCCGCGATGAAGCGATCATGGCTCGTCCCTCGACGGTGTCCATAGACGCCCCCGATCCTGACAGCTTTGGCGCGCCTGGCGCCTTAGCATCCGCTCTGGTCCGAAAGCGGGTGGCGCGCTCCCGCTGTCGCAGGCAAAATCGCTCATCTTCGGAGGAACACCATGGCGAACGCAGCGGGAGCGATCCATATCGGCATTGGCGGCTGGGTCTTCGAGCCCTGGCGCGGGGCTTTCTACCCGGACGGCCTGCCGCAGAAGCGCGAACTCGAATATGCCGCGAGCAAGCTGACTTCCATCGAGATCAACGGCACCTATTACGGCTCGCAGAAGCCGGAGAGCTTCGCCAAATGGCGCGAGGAGACGCCTGACGATTTCGTCTTCGCGCTCAAGGGCTCGCGCTTCTGCACGAACCGGCGCGTCCTGGCCGAGGCCGGGCCTTCGGTCGAGAAATTCCTGACCAGCGGGCTGACCGAACTCAGGCACAAGCTCGGCCCGATCAACTGGCAGTTCATGCCGACGAAGAAATTCGATCGCGAAGATTTCGAAGCCTTCCTCAAGCTGCTGCCCAAGGAACTGGACGGTATCAGGCTGCGTCATGCGGTCGAAGTGCGGCATGACAGCTTCCGGACGCCTGACTTCATCGCGCTGCTGCGCGAATACGGCGTCGCTGCGATCACTTCGGCCGATGCCGACTACACTCAGATCGCCGATGTGACCGCGCCTTTCGTCTATGCGCGAATCATGGGGACGAAGGAGGCCGAGCCGAAGGGCTATTCCGAAGCGGGTCTCGCGCGCTGGACCAAGGCCGCGCGGGTCTGGGCGGAAGGCGGTGTGCCGGAGGGGCTGGAATCCATTGGCCCACCGGCCAAGGTCGAGAAGCGTGACGTGTTTCTCTATGTCATCAGCGGCGACAAGGTCCGCAATCCGGCCGCTGCGATGGAGCTGATCGCGCGGACCAAGGGCTGAGTTCTACTCTGCCGCTGCCGCCTGCGCTGCTTCCTGGCAGACATCGACCCATTCGGCCTGCGTCAGCTCGGCCATGCGCTGTGGGGTGATGCGCAGCGCGCTATGGGTCGAGCCTGCGGCCGGCACGACGATGTCGAAGGCCTTGAGCGAGATGTCGCAATAGACCTTGAGCGGCGTGGCGAGCCCGAAGGGGCAGACGCCGCCGACAGGATGGCCGGTCAGCGCCTCGACCTCGTCCTGTCCGAGCATGCGCGGCTTGCCGCCGAGCGCGGCCTTGGCCTTCCTGTTGTCGAGCCTGGCGTCCCCGCGGGTGACGACCAGCACCACTTCGTCGCCGATGCGCAGCGAGAGCGTCTTTGCGATCTGGCCGGGCTCGACGCCATGAGCGGCAGCGGCGAGCGGGACGGTGGCGCTGCTCTCAGCCGTCACGATGACGGCGATGTCGGGAGCGTGCTCGGCGAAGAAGGCGCGGACGGATTCGAGGCTCATCGGGCAATTCGCGAGGTCAGCCACAGGATCAGCAAGCTGGCGATGGCCGGCACGCCGAAGACGATGAGGAAGATCGGCGCTTCCTCCATCACGGTATAGCCTGCCCGAGCAACGCCGATCCAGAGATTGATCAGCGCACCTGCGAACCAGAGCGGCAGGAACAGCTTCACCGCGAAGGGAATCGGCCTCCCCGCCGAGATCGAAAGGCGCGGCGCCAGGACAAGCAGGATGCCGAGCAGCGCGAAGCCGATGCCGATGACCTTGATGGTATGCATAGGTCAGGCTTCCTTCGCCCGCAGCGAGATCGCTTCCCAGGCCGCAACCAGGATCAGGATCGCGGTCGCGGCCAGGCTGAATCCGAGCGGCGGCAGCACGGTCCAGGCCGGGGTGAGCACCGCGAGCAGGCCGAGGCCGACGAGATGGGAGAGGGGATACCAGCCGGCCGTGATCCGTTTGAACAGCAGATTCCCGAGCAGATAGAAGGCCGGGCCGGCGAGTACTGCGATCGCCGTTCTGCCGTCGGTATGGCCGGTGGGATGCGCGATCACCAGTTCGTCGCCGACGGCAACGAGGATGATACCGGCGACCAGCAGGACGTGGAGATAGGTATAGGCAATCCGCGCGATCCGGCCGGGGTCTTCCGAATGGGCGATATGCTGGCTCGCCCGCTCGGCGCCGATATGGAAATAGACCCACCACATCGCGACCGTGCTCAGGAAGGCATTGAGGAAGGCGGTGAGATTGACGGCTGTTGGCGGCAGTTTTGCTGCGGTCGCGCCGGTCATGATGACGGATTCACCGAGCGCGATGATGATGAAGAGGGCGCAGCGCTCGGCGAGATGGCCGCCTTCGACGTTCCAGTCGCTGGTCAGCGAGCGGCCGAGGCCCAGCACCCGGAAGCCGACGGCGGGGCCGACATATTCGATGCCGAGCGCGATCAGCCAGAGCACGAAGCGCAACGGGCCTTCGCTCAAGCCGCCGGCGATCCAGAAGATGCCCGAGCAGACCAGCCAGATCGTGATGCGCTGGAAGTTGCGGTAGTTTGCGGGCGAGGCGTCCCTGAGGCTCACCGTCGTGAAGACCGAGCGGACGAGCTGGGCCGTGACATAGGCGCCGGCGAAGGCGAGGCCGGTCGCGCCGAAGGCCTCGGGCAGCGCGCAGGACATCACCAGCCCGAGGAACATCAGGACGAAGAGCAGGATCCGGACTGGCGGGCGTTCGGGGTCGAGCCAGTTCGTCACCCAGCTCGTATAGATCCAGATCCACCAGACGGCACCGAGCAGGAAGGCGGCCTGGGCCAGCCCGAGCACGCTGAAATGCTCGAGCAGCGTGTGCGAGATCTGCGTGATCGCGAAGACGAAGACGAGGTCGAAGAAGAGCTCGACGTAGGAGACTCGCGCATGCTGGTGTTCGACGCGCTCCCTGAGCAGCGCGCCGGGCTTGGGATTTCGCATCATCTCATGCCTCGCCCAACCGTCGATCCCAAGCGCGCCGTCATCCCGGACCAGCCGCTAAGCGGCGCCGACCCGGGATCCATGCCGGAGCGCTTCCGAGAGAGGTTCAGGCCTGGATCCCGAGTCTGCGCTTCGCTTCGCCCGGGATGACAGCGCTGGATTCTGGAAGGCTTCGACAGGGGTAGCCTGTCCTGCGGCCCGCTCCGCCGTCAATGGCGGAAGTGGCGGTGCCCGGTGAAGACCATGGCGAGGCCGGCTTCGTCCGCCGCCTGGATGACGAGGTCGTCACGCATCGAGCCGCCGGGCTGGATCACCGCCGTGGCGCCGGCTTCCGCCGCCGCGAGCAGGCCGTCGGCGAAGGGGAAGAAGGCGTCGGAGGYGACGACCGAACCCTTGGCGAGGCTCTCGGGCAGGCCGGCGGCCTTCGCTGCCTCGGCCGCCTTCCAGGCGGCGATGCGCGAGGAATCGACGCGGCTCATCTGGCCGGCRCCGATGCCGACCGTGGCGAGATCCTTCGCATAGACGATCGCGTTCGACTTGACGTGCTTGGCGACGCGGAAGGCGAAGCGCAGATCGGCGAGCTCGCGCTCGCTCGGCTGGCGCTTGGTCACGACCTTGAGCTCCATGTCGTCGACGACGGCATTGTCGCGCGACTGGGCGAGGAAGCCGCCAGCGACGGTGCGCAGCGACAGGCCCGGCGCGCGGACATCCGGCAGGCCGCCGGTCAGCAGCAGGCGCAGGTTCTTCTTGGCGGCGATCAGGGCGATCGCCTCCTCGTCGGCATCGGGCGCGATGATGACCTCGGTGAAGACCTCGACGATCTTCTTCGCAGCCTCGGCGTCGAGCCTGCGGTTCAGCGCGACGATGCCGCCGAAGGCGGAGACGGGATCGCAGCGCAAGGCAAGTTCATAGGCCTCGAGCAGCGAGCCGCCGGCCGCGACGCCGCAGGGATTGGCGTGCTTGACGATGACGCAGGCGGCCGAAGCCGCGGGATCGAACTCGGCGACGCATTCGAAGGCGGCGTCGGTGTCGTTGATGTTGTTGTAGGAGAGCTGCTTGCCCTGGACCTGGCGGGCGGTCGAGACGCCCGGGCGGTTCTCCGGCGTGCGGTAGAAGGCCGCCCATTGATGCGGGTTCTCGCCATAGCGCATGGTTTCGGCGAGCGCGCCGCCGAGCGCGCGGAAGGCCGGGCCGGTGTCGCCGAGCTCATTGGCGAACCAGTTCGAGATCGCGGCGTCGTAAGCCGCGGTGCGGGCATAGGCCTTCTGGGCGAGCTTGCGGCGCAAGGTCAGCGTGGTCGCGCCCTTCTGCGCCTCGAGATCGGCGAGGACGGAGGGATAATCGGCCGCCTCGACCACGACGGCGACGTCGTGATGGTTCTTGGCGGCGGCGCGGATCATCGCGGGCCCGCCGATGTCGATGTTCTCGATGCAGTCGTCATAGGCCTTGCCAGCCGCGACCGTCGCCTCGAAGGGGTAGAGG
Source organism: Allobosea sp. TAB14 (assembly GCF_052113865.1). NCBI lineage: Bacteria > Pseudomonadati > Pseudomonadota > Alphaproteobacteria > Hyphomicrobiales > Alloboseaceae > Allobosea > Allobosea sp. TAB14. The sequence goes on from NZ_JBFRDQ010000008.1 coordinate 48,458, forward strand.
TTCACGACGAGCAGGTCGATCGGCTGGATGCCGTGGCCGATCATCGAGGCCTGGTGCTCGGGATGCGAGCGGATGGCGAGCAGGCCGCCATGGACCTTGGGATGCAGCGTTTTGACCCGGCCGTCCATCATCTCGGGGAAGCCGGTGAGATCGGAGACGTCGCTGACGGGCAGTCCGGCCTCGGCGATGGCCTTGGCAGTGCCACCGGTCGAGACCAGCGCGATGCCGAGCTTGTGGAGGGCGCGCGCGAAATCGATCAGGCCCGTCTTGTCGGAAACGGAAAGGAGCGCGCGTTCGACGCGGCGAAGCTCATTCGGCATCGGGATCAGGTCCGGCTGTAATGACAGGAGCAGGCAATCGACTGTTTAGGCAGACGCGCGCGAGCTATCATGCTGCGCCGCGAAAGGCAAAAAATCCTCTCCGGAACGTTACGCTTCGGGATCGGGATCGATCAGGGTTCCCTGTCGCTCCGCGAGGGCCGCGGCGAGCGTCTGGCCGGCGCGGGGATTGGGGGCGCTGATGCGGCTGAGCCGCCAGGCGATCCGTGGCGTCGCGACAGCATCGAAGAGGACGACGAGCTGCTCGGTCTTGCGGCGGCCATCGGCAGCGGCGAGGAAGAGGCTTTCCTCGATCGAGATGGTCAGGCCGCCGGCCTCGAAGCTCCAGACCTCGCCTGAAGCCAGCGCGAGCAGGGCGCCGGTGCCCTCGCGGACGAGGCTGGCGCGGACATGCGGATGCAGATGGAAGCGGGCCGCGGCGGGCAGGGCCGTCTGCGTGCCGGTCAGAGCCACCTCATCCTCGCCGCCCAGCGAGGCACCGTCGCGGGCGAGCAGCAGGCGGCGGGTATGGGTCGCGCCGATGCGGCGATAGCCGTCATGGCTGGCGACCCATTCCGGCCCATCCGCGCCGTCCTGCCGGGCGACGCGGACATCGGCCGGACCGGAGACGACCCGCATCTCGCCGAGCACCATGCCGAAATTCGCGCTGGAGCGATCTTCGAGCACGAGGGTCGAATGGGCGGCGGTGCTGCGCGCCGCCAGCCGAAGCTCGAGCGGGCCGAAGCGGCTCGCGCCGCAATTGACGATGATGCGTTGCGCGCCGCTGGAGAATTCGAAGGCGAGGCAGCCGGCATGGGCCTCGGTGGAATAGCCACCGCGCGGCGGCGCGCCGGCATCGACGATCACGACGCTGCGCTCGGCGGAGAGCCGGCTGTAGCCGGAATAGGCGGCGTGTTCGGTCGGGCGCCCGCGCGCGTCGTCATAGGCGGCAAGCGTCGCCATCAGGTCCGGCGGGGTCGTGCCCATACCGTTGAACAGGGCCAGCGCGCCGTCGCCGTGCCGGAACAGGCGCAGATGCGGCATCATCCGCTCGATCGCGGTCAGCAGGCCGCGCGGCGGCTCCAGCCCACGGGCGGCGAAGGTTTCCCGCAGCGGCAGGAGGTCGAGCAGGAAGTCGATCAGCAGGCGCGGATTGCGCGAGAGATGGCCGCCATCGGGCAGGATCTGGTCGTCGAGCTCGTCGGAGAGCAAGGTCTCCGCCCGCTTGCGGCGGGCATCCTGACCGTCCAGGCAGATGGCGGCGAGGGTGATGGCGATCAGCCCGTTGATCCGGTCGGCCCCCTCGACCGCGCCGGCGAGCGCGAGGCTGACCCGGTCGGTCAGCCGCGAGACATGGCGCAGGAAGCGCTCGTAGAAGGCGTGATCGGCGCCTTCCAGCAGGAGCGGCGAGTGGGAGAGCAGGGAAATCAGCCGGCGCGCGGCCACGGCGGGCCGGCGCGCGATATCGTTGCGGTCGCGGCGCCGGGCAATGAAATCCTCGACCAGACTGCGGGCGTTGGCGCGGGCGATGGCGGTGTCGGCGGCACGCATATGGCGCAGCCAGCCGAAGCCGTAGAGCGCCTCGGCCCAGGCCTCGGTCGGCGGCGCGATGTCGAAGGGCGATTCGCCGTGTGTGCGGACGGTGCGGCCGGCGAAGGCGTAGTAGCCCGCGTAGAAATCGCCGGCCGTGGTCGGGTCGGCCGTGCGCAGGTCGTGCGGGGCGAAGAGCAGGCGGGAGGAGGGCTTGCGACCGAAGGGCCAGAGCCTGCGCGTCGCGCCGACGAGCTGGCCACGGGTGCGCCGCGCCGCCCGTCCGATCGCGGCCTGGGCCAATCCCCGACGCTCAGACCAGGCGCTCAAATCCCCCGAAAGCTCCGTTCCCGGCGCAGCTCGAGGCCGCGCAGACCATGCCGGAAGAGGCGCGGCGTCCCCACCGCGCGAATCCCGCTTCCGTCATAGCCTGATCAGGCGACTTGCGTAAAATCCCGCCCATCCCGACAGGCGCGGCGTTTCCCCGGGCAAATGCTGCGGCAAGGTGCGGATATCGCCGTTTGCGTCGATGACGGCGTCCAAACCGCCGATTTCGGCAGGGCTCGCGCCGGCGCGACGAAACTGGGGATGACGCGTAAGGAAGGCCGAAATCTGCGCCTCGCCCTCCTCCGGCTCCAGCGAGCAGGTGCAGTAGACGAGCTGGCCGCCGGGTTTCGTCAGGGCGGCGGCGGCATCGAGCAGCTTGGCCTGCAGGGCGACGAGCCGGTCGCGATCCTCCTCCGACTTGGTCCAGGCGACGTCGGGATGGCGGCGGATCGTGCCGGTGGCGCTGCAGGGCGCGTCGAGCAGGACGGCATCGAAGGGTTCCGCCTGCCAGCTCGTGGCATCGGCCGTCACGATCTCGGCCGTGAGGCCGAGGCGCTCGAGATTGGCCCTGAGACGGCGCAGGCGCGGCCCGGAGCGGTCGAGTGCCGTGACCTGGGCGYCGGCCGCCGCGATCTGGGCCGTCTTCCCGCCCGGCGCGGCGCAGAGATCGGCGATGCGCTCGCCCGGCGCCGGCGAAATCAGCTTCACCGGCAGGGCGGCAGCGGCGTCCTGCACCCACCAGGCGCCTTCCTGATATCCCGGCAAGGTCGCGATGGCCTGCCGCTCGCGCAGGCGGATCGAGCCTGTCGGCAGCAGGATGCCGCCGAGCTTCTCGGCCCAGGCAGCCGGATCGGCCTTGGCGGTGACGTCGAGCGGCGGCTCCTCGCGATGGCTCAGCGCGATCGCGGTGGCGGCCTCCTCACCATAGGCGGCGCGCCAGCTCGCGGCGAGCCAATCCGGCGTGTCGCGGAAGGGGTTGGCCTCGGCATCGGCGAGGATCGCGTCGCGCTCGCGCACGACACGGCGCAGCAGCGCGTTGCCGAGCGCGGTGTAGCGGGCCGAGCGCGGATCCTCGTGCAGATGGCGGATGGCGAGGTCGACGGCGGCATGGTCGGGCACGTCGAGGAAGAGGATCTGGGCCGCGGCCGCGGCCAGGATCGGCTCGAACAGGCCGGAATGACGTGGGCTGCCGCGTTCCAGCCGCTCGTTGATGGCGTGCTGGATGGTGCCGAGCCGGCGGAAGGCGGTGACCGCGATGGCGCGGGCAAGCCCGGCATCGGCGGCGTCGAGCCCGGAATCCGGGACGAGGCGATCCAGCGTCTCGTCGAGTGCGACGCGGGCGCGCAGCACCTCGTCGATCACGGTCGCGGCGAGCCGGCGTGCCGGCAGGCCAGGCGCGTCGGATTCGGGAGCGGCCGCAGGCGGCTGCGGCCCGCGGCGGGGTGGGATGCGATCGGCCATGTCTCAGCCCCAGGGGCCGGGCTGGCGCGGCGCGGAACCCCAGGGGCTGCCGGAGGCCTGGCCGGTGAAGCTCGGCGCCGCCGGGGCGCGGCCGAGGCCCATGGCGCGGGCCTGCTCCATCAGCGCGGCGATGCGATTGCCGGTGTCGGGATGGGTCGAGAAGAGATTATCCATGCCGCCGCCGGTCAAGGGATTGATGATGAACATGTGCGCCGTAGCAGGCCTGGCCTCGGCTGTCTCGCTGGGAATGTGCTGGACGCCGGCCGCGATCTTGGCGAGCGCGTCGGCGAGCCAGATGGGATTGCCGGCGATTTCGCCGCCGAGGCGGTCCGCCTCGTATTCGCGCGAGCGCGAGATCGCCATCTGGATCAGCGCCGCCGCCATCGGGGCGAGGATCGAGAGCAGGATCTGGAC
>NZ_JBFRDQ010000009.1:0-37053 GCF_052113865.1 Allobosea sp. TAB14
CGGATCGGGTTCGCCATGCAGCAGGGCTTCGAGCTGCTGGGCCAGTTCGCGGTAGAACGTGGCCTTGTCTTCGGTCTCGATGTCGCGCGCCTCGAACATGACCCTGCGCCTCCGGAATTTTCGCGATTCCCGGATCGCCACGCGTCCCGCGGATGCGGCAGCGGCGATCTATGCATTTGTTATCGCATCGGATTGTCCCGAAAAGTGGCGTCCACTTTTCGCGCGATGCTATAGCACCATCGGCCGGGCTTCGCCATGCGCGGCAAGCGAACCGCCCTCGCCCCGCCTGGCCGCAACCGAGAGTTCACCGCTCGCGATGCCCCACCCCAGCCACCCCATCCGCATCGCCGCCGCATTGCTGACCGACAGCCGGAATCGCCTCCTGCTGGTCCGCAAGCGCGGCACGGAAAGCTTCATGCAGCCGGGGGGCAAGATCGAGCCGCGGGAGGAGCCGGGAGCCGCGCTGCTGCGCGAGTTGCAGGAGGAATTGGGGCTGACGGAGCGCCGCGAAGCGCTGAGCTTTCTCGGCAGCTTCGCGGCGCCTGCGGCCAATGAGCCTGGCTTCACGGTGGAGGCCGAGATCTTCCGGCTCGTTTCCGACGAGACACCGCGGCCGGCGGCGGAAATCGCCGAGATCGCCTGGCTGATGCCGGGCGTCGCGGCGACTGTCACATTGGCGCCATTGACGCGCGACCATGTGCTGCCGCTCTGGCGTTCCGGCTCCGGTGATTGAGGTGACGAGATGGATATGAACGCGACCGCTGCGGCGCGCCATGCCGATGGCAGTGCCGGCGATGCCGATTACGGCCGGATCGGACGCGGCTACGCCTCCTATCGCCGGCCCGAGCCCGCCATCGCGGCGCAGATCGAGGCTGCGCTCGGCCCGGCCGGAACCATCCTCAATGTCGGCGCCGGAGCGGGCTCCTATGAACCGCGCGGCCGCGACGTCACCGCCGTCGAGCCTTCCGCCTCGATGCGGGCGCAGCGCCCGGCCGAGATCGCCGTTGCCATCGACGCCACGGCGGAGGCCTTGCCCTTCCCCGACCGGTCCTTCGACGCGGCCATGGCGACCTTCACGGTGCATCAATGGCAGGATCTCGATGCGGGCCTGCGCGAAATGCGCCGGGTGACGCGCGGGCCGGTCGTCATCCTGTCCTGCGACCCCGCGCTGGTCGAAGCCTTCTGGCTCGCCGACTACGCGCCGAAGGTGCTGGCGACCGAGGCGAGGCGCTATCCCGCGCTCGACCATATCGGCGCGGTGCTCGGCGGCCAGGTCGAGATCGTGCCGGTCGCGATCCCCCTCGCCTGCCGCGACGGCTTCAACGAAGCCTATTACGGGCGGCCGGAATGCTTCCTCGACGAGGGCGCGCGCTCGGCCTGCTCGGCCTGGAGCTTCGTCGATCCAGCGGAAAACGCGGCCTCGGTGGAGCGGCTGCGTCGCGACCTCGAAACCGGCGCCTGGGATGCCCGTTACGGCGCCCTGCGCGGCCAGCCGAGCTTCGACGGCTCGCTGCGGCTGGTGATGTCGCGCCCGGCGTGAGGCGAGCCGATGCTATCGCAGAGCGAGACGGCTCCCATTCGGAACCATCTCCAGCCCCCGGGCATTGTCTCGCGACAATCCGTGAGTCCGCGCCCATGGCCGCTTCCCGACATGCCAAGCAACGCCCCGCCGTGAAACGCCTGCGGCGGGTCTCCTCGGACGAACTTGTCATCCGCCGCGTACGGCGCGGCCGCTTCTTCAGCTATCGAGATSCGAACGACAACAGGATCACGGATGAAGAGATCCTGGCTCGCATCCGTTCTCTCGCCATTCCCCCCGCTTACGAGGATGTCCGCATCGCGGACGATCCGGCAGCGCATCTTCAGGCGATCGGGCGTGACGAGGCGGGGCGCATCCAGCATCGCTACCATCCGGACTGGGAGAAGGTGCGAGAGCGTCGCAAGCTCAAGCGGCTGGCGTGCCTGATCTCGGCGCTCCCCAAGCTGCGAGCCCGGATCGCCAAGGATTTGCGCTCACGACAGCTTGGCCATGACAAGGCATTGGCCTGCGCCGCCGCCATCATGGACCGCTGCCATATCCGTGTGGGCAACGAGGCCTATGCCAAGGCCAATGGAAGCCGTGGCGCGTCGACCTTGCTGAAGCGACATGTCGACATCACCGGCCCACGAATTACGCTGCACTTCCGCGGCAAGAGCAGCAAGGATATCGCCTGCACCGTCGAGGCTCCAGCTCTCGCGCGGGCCATCGGGCGGATATCCGCCCTCCCAGGCGCGCGCCTGCTGCAATATCTGCGCGAAGACGGCAGCGTCGCGCCGATCAGCGCCGACGAGATCAACGCATATCTCAGGAGGGCTAGCGGGCAGCGGATCAGCAGCAAGGATCTGAGGATGCTCGCGGCCAATGCGGCTGCTGCCGAGCTGCTCCTCGCCGGTGAAGAGGCCGTCAGCGAGATGGGCCGCAAGCGGCAGATCGCCGACATCATGCGCATAATTTCGGAGCGGCTCGTCAACACGCCAGCCGTCGTGCGGAAAAGCTATGTCCACGCCATCGTCATTGACGCCTATGCGAGCGGCCGCCTGCAGCGCAGCTACGCGAAAGTGCGCGCCTCGGCGCGTTGCTCTCGCATCGAGCGGGCCTTGGGCCAGCTCGCGGCCTGATGAAGGTACCCTGATATCTGCGTGCGATATCGCAGCCCGACCTGCGGCTCTTATGTCTCGTTGTGACGCCCACGAACATCACGGACCGGTGATGCATGCACAGAGGCACGAAGGCCGCGCTCGGCAGTCGGATGCGGTTGACATTTCCCAACGTCATCGGGACACTCTGGTTGTGGTGTCCCCTTCTCATCTTCCCCATGATTCAGGGAGGCCGGTGTCGCCATGAAACCTACGGTAGATGCCTATACGGTCGCCCTCCCCTGGTACGAGCCGGAGGACTTCGCCGCGCTGTTGAAGCTCGCTCAAGATCGGGACGAGATGCCGACCGATTATGAGGCGTGGCATCGCCAGGCCGTCGCTGTGATGAATGCGTGGCTGGCCCGTGGGCGAGCGCTCGAGATCGTCACCATTCGACCGCATGAGTTCGTCGCTTGGCTCGAAAGGGAAGGTCTTCCCAACACGGCCGAGACGAGGCGGCGGTATGTCGAGGAACAGGCTCGTCACTGCCACGATGTCGCCTGAAACAATAAAGCCCGGTCTCAAGGATGAGACCGGGCCATCGCCATCGCTCGCTATTCGATCACTTGGATAATTTTCCGCGTTCTCGGCTCAACGATGACGGTACGGTCATTCACGATCGTGTATCGATAGCCTTTGGCGGCCCCATATTCGGGCGGAACCTCTCGGTAGGTCACGCCGCGCTCGGGCAGAACAGCCCCGACCCGCACATCCTCGCGGTAGGTGTATGAAGGCACTTCGTGTTCGGTCACGTAAGTCTTGAAGCGGGGCGTGGCGTCGCCCGTGATGCCACCGACCACGGCGCCGCCGACTCCACCGACCACGGCACCGACCGGACCGCCAACAACAGCCCCGCCGACCGCACCAGCCGCGGCGCCGGCCGCGGCACCGCCGCGAGCCCCTTCAGGGTTCTGCGCGAGCGCCGTCAAAGGAGCCAGCGCGACCGCAGCAGCAAGAATGATCTTTCTCATCGATCGATCTCCTGGTTGCCCCCAGTTGAGATCGCAAACCTCCCGGATCGCCGGCGGTTCCGCACGCTGCAAAAATGCCCCGGAAACTGCACATTATGGTCACGACCCCGCACATTGCGGGGGAGCCCAGTGATCCTCAAACCACGCGAACGCGATGCCGGGAGCCATTGCCGGGGTCAGGACCAAATCGTGCGAAAATGGGCTTCCATGGTGCCGGCAGAGCCCTCAAGACACGCAGGACATGAACCGCGTCGATCGTCGGATCGAACGCGACGATGCCGGCGCCGTCAACGATGCGCGGGACGCGCTCGCCGGACGGAAGCCGGCTCCGCATGACCCGATAAAGTGCAACGTCCTTATTTATACATCAGCCCCTTAGGAGCCCTTGGTTGACGAAACCAAAGATCCGCATAGCGCAACAAGGGGCGGGCTGCATTCCCCTCAACAAATTGGCCCGATTTCATCAACCGGACCAACTCGTTACGAGGACAGCTAGCAGGCCTGCAAGTACCGCAGTTTAGAACGGGATATCGTCGTCGAGATGGCTCGACGAGGAACGTCCGCCGCCACCGCCGCCGCTCGACATGGCCGGCTGGCGCGAGCCGCCGCCGCTGCCGCCCATCGCGCTGGAGCGACCGAAGGAGCCGCCGCCACCGGAGCGCTCTTCCCCATAGCCGCCACCGCTGCCGCCTTCGCTATACTCCTCCGAGCCGCCCTGGCGGCTGTCGAGGATGGTGAGCTCGCCGCGGAAACGCTGCAGCACGATCTCGGTGGTGTATTTCTCGACGCCGGACTGGTCCTGCCATTTGCGGGTCTGGAGCTGGCCCTCGATGTAGATCTTCGAGCCCTTCTTCAGGTACTGCTCGGCGATCTTCGCCAGATTCTCGTTGAAGATCACGACCGAATGCCACTCGGTGCGCTCCTTGCGCTCGCCGGACTGCTTGTCGCGCCAGGTTTCCGAGGTGGCGATCCGCAGATTGACGACAGGCTCGCCGCTGCCGAGGCGACGCACCTCCGGGTCGCGCCCGAGATTGCCGACCAGAATGACCTTGTTGACGCTACCAGCCATGACAGGCTCCATTTCCTGCGCACCAAGCGCCCGTCGAGGCCTTCCGGGTCTCGTCGGGAGCTCCAATCACATCCGGCCGATCGACCGGAGCCGAACCCTATCGGCCTGTTCACCCAATATCAATGATGTTCCTGTTTTGTTCAAGGGCCTCAAGCGAGGTTTTCCCCGGCTGATTCGCCGCTCCGCCGAAGTTCCCGCAGCGGCCGGCCAGGCTCGGTCACGCAAGCGGACGCCGCGCGCCCAGAACCGCCTGCGCCATCCGGTCGAGCAGGATGGCGAGCACGACGATCGCCATGCCGCCGACGAAGCCGAGGCCGGGATCGGCGCGCTGCAGGCCGAGAAGGACGATCTCGCCCAGCCCCTTCGCGCCGATCATCGAGGCGACCACGACCATGGCGAGCGCCATCATGATCGCCTGGTTGAGCCCCTGCAGGATGGTCGGCCGAGCCAATGGCAATTCGACGAGCCAGAGCGTCTGGCGCGGGCCGAGGCCGAGCGCGCGGGCCGCCTGCACCAGCCCGGCGTCGATGCCGCGCAGGCCGAGCTCGGTCAGCCGCGCGAAGGGCGGCAGGGCATAGATCAGCGTCGCGACCAGCGCCGGCGCCCGTCCCAGCCCCAGCACCATCGCCACCGGGATCAGGTAGACGAAGCTCGGGATGGTCTGCATCAGGTCGTAGAGCGGCGCGAGCGCCCGCCCCAGCCGCGGCAGCCGCGCGGCGGCGATGCCGAGCGGCAGGCCGAGAATGGCGACCAGCAACACGGCGACGACGACGAGCGCGAGCGACTGCATCGCCTCGTTCCAGACGCCCAGACCGGCGAGGACCAGCGGCAGAAGCGCCATCGCCAGCGCGAAGCCGAGCTTGCGCCCCGCGAGCCAGGCGCCGACCGCGATGGCCAAGACGAAGACCGGCACCGGGACGTGAAGGAGAGCCGTCTCGACACCGCGCACCGGGGCCGTCAGCAGCGCGCTGAAACCGTCGAGATCGTCGCCATAGCCGGTGACRACGGCATCAACCGCACGGTTGACCAGCCTTTGCAGCGCCTTGCCGAATTCCGGCAGCCAGTCCGGAATCACAGGCCGGATGCGACCTTGGCGGCGATATCGGCCGGCAGCCACGCCTTCCAGACATCGGCTTTCGTCTTGAGGAAGACGAGCGCCTGCTGCTCCGGCGTCACGCCCTTCTCGCGCGCCTCGGCCAGCATCTTCGAAGTCAGGTCGCTGGTGGTGGTGTAGTTCTTCAGGAAGCTCGCGAGCTGCGGCGCCTTCTTCGCCAGATCGATATTGGCGCCGATGACGACCCGGCTCGTCGGATAGGCCGTCGCCTGCTTCGGCGCGTCGCTCGTCTTGAGCTCCTCCCAGATCTTGGGATCGAAGGGCGGCTCCTGAAGCTTGACGAGATCATAGGCGCCGAGCAGCCAGCTCGGCCCCCAGTAATAGAACACCACCGGCCGCTTGCGCTTCAGCGAAGCCTCGATCGCCGCGACCAGCGCCTCGCCCGAGCCGCCGCGCGTGTTGGTGAAATCCTGCGCCAGCCCGTAGGCCGCGAGCTTCTTGGTGTTGATACCCTCGCAGACCCAGCCGGCGACGCAGTTGTAGAAGCGGCCCTTGCCGGGCTCGTCGGGGTCGGCGAAGAGATCCTTGTAGCGCTTGAGATCCTGGACCGATTTCAGCTCGGGGGCCTTCGCATCCGGACCGGAGACCAGATAGCGCGGCACGAACCAGCCCTCGCTCGCATCGGGGAAGGTCGTGCCCAGCGGCTCGACCTTGCCGGCCGCGGCCTCCTTCACCCAGGCCTCGACCGGGTTCGCCAGCCAGATCTCCATGACGATATCGACATCGCCGCGCCCCATGCCGTTGACCAGCGGCGCGATGGCGCCCGGCACGCGCTCGACCTTGCAGCCGAAGCCCTTCTCCGCGATGGCGCTGGCGACGGCGGTGTGGAAGGCAGCGGAGTCGTAGTCGAGCCCGGCGATCTTCAGCGGCCGGTCGAGCTCGCAGGCGAGGACGGGAGCGGCCAGGCCGAGGCCGAGCATCAGGGCTGCGCCTCGCAATAGGGCTTTCATCATCGCATTCCCCCGCTGGCTGTGACCCCGATCGTGCACCTGACGATCGGTCATGTCCACGAAGCGCGGAAGTCCGCAAAAAGTTCCACCACAGGGCGAACGGGGACCCGGCTCCGTGCCGTCAGCATCGCGCAGGATGGCGGACGAAGCCAGTTCCGGTCCTGTCAGCGCCTGTCAGGACCGGAGGAAGCCGTCATTCCGGGGCAGGCCCGGAATAACGGCGCAGTTCTTGTTGAACGAAGCGCTCGCTCAGCCGCGCGGCGCGAAAGCCTTCAGCGTCGCGGCCGCCAGGGCGGATTTCAGGATCGCACCGAGCAGGAAGGGCGCCGCGCCGACCGCGATGGCCTTCTCCACGCCGATGAAGGTCGCGAGCCAGGCTGTGCCCAGCACGAGGCAGAGCGCGTTGCCGGCGAGCATGGAGAACGTCGCGAGGCCGATCCGGCGGCCGTTCCAGCCGCGCTGGGCGAGGAAGCCCGTCAAAGCCGCGGCGAAGGGGAAGGCCAGCAGATAGCCGCCGGTCGGACCGGCGACATAGGCGGCACCGCCGAGCGCGCCCGCGAAGACCGGCAGGCCCGCCACGCCTTCGAGCAGCCAGGCGATCACCGTGACGGCGCCGAGGCGCCAGCCATAGAGCGCGCCGATCAGCGTGACGGCGAAGGTCTGCATCGTCATCGGCACCGGCACCATCGGCACCTTGATCTGCGAGGAGAGCGCCAGCAGCAGCGTGCCGACGAGCACGGCGGCCGTCCGCCAGGCGAGCGAGCGGCTTTCCAGGCGCAGCGGGCTGAACGGGCGAGCGAGAACGAGATCGGTCATGGTTGCTCCGTAAGCATGATCGGCGCCGCGTCGCCGCGACTCCGGTGCCGCCTTGTGAGCGCTTTCCCGCGCCGGATGCAAGGCCCGACCGCGAAAGCCGTGCGCCCCGCATCATGCGCCGCGGGAGGGCGCGCAATGCCGCGCAGCCGCTTGCGCGCGACGCCGATATGTCGGATTGGCTGCGGAAGTCCGCTTTTCCCAGCCCGAGGATCTCCGATGACCCTGGCCAATGGCCGGCCGCTGCTCGCTATGCCCGGCCCGACCAATATCCCCGACCGCGTGCTGCAGGCGATGATGCGCCCGGCCGAGGAACTGAGCTCGGCCAGCATCGTCAGGCTGACGGATTCGGTGCTGGCCGATCTCAAGCGCATCTTCCGCACCGGCGGCGAGACCTTCGTCTATGCCGCCAACGGCCATGGCGGCTGGGAGGCAGCCTTCACCAATGTGCTGTCGCGCGGCGACAAGGTGCTGGTGCTGGAGAGCGGGCGCTTCGCGACCGGCTGGGGCGAGATGGCGCGGTTCATGGGCGCCGATGTCGAGATGCTGGCGGGAAGCTGGCGTCGCGCGGTCGATCCCGCCACCGTCGAGGCCCGGCTGCGCGCCGATACGGCCCACGCGATCAAGGCGGTGATGGTGGTGCAGATCGACACCGCCGCCGGCGTCGTCAACGACATCCCGGCGATCCGCCGGGCGATCGATGCCGCCGGGCACCCTGCCCTGTTCATGGTCGATGGCGTCGCCTCGGTCGGCTGCATGGAATTCGAGATGGACGCCTGGCGGATCGACGTCGCCGTCTCCGCCTCGCAGAAGGGGCTGATGTCCTCGCCCGGCCTGGCCTTCGTCGCGGCCAATGAAAAGGCGCTGGCGGCCCATGCCCGCGCCGACATGCGCAGCGGCTACTGGGACTGGAGCGGCCGCATGAACACGCTGGCCTATATGAAGCATTGCGGCACCGCGCCGGAGCATCTGCTCTTCGGCCAGCGCGCCGCGCTCGACATGATCTTCGAGGAAGGGCTGGAGGCGATCTGGCGTCGCCATGCCGCGCTGGCGAAGGCGACGCATGCGGCGGTCGAAACCTGGGCCAGCGGCCAGGCGCTGGGCTTCGGCGTTGCCGAGCCGCAGGAGCGCGCGCCCTCGGTGACGACGATCCTGACGCCCGGCTTTGACGTCGCCGAGATCACCGATTTCACCCGCGACATCTGCGGCGTCTCGCTCGGGCTCGGCATCGGCGACTATAGCGGCAAGGCCTTCCGTATCGCCCATATGGGCCATTTCAACGCAGCCAGCCTGCTGGGCACGCTCGGCGCCGTCGAGATGGCGCTGCAGGTCAAGGACATCCCGCACGGCTCCGGCGGCGTCGCGGCGGCGGTGGCGAGCCTCGCGGAAGCGGCCTGAGGCGACCGACACCCGCCGAACGCTCCCACGCCCTTCCACGGCCGTCATGCTCGCCCTTGTGGCGAGCATCCACGTCTTGAACGCGACACTTGACCAGAGAAGACGTGGATGGTCGGGACAAGCCCGACCATGACGCGGCAAGCCTTCCATTCATAGGCCTCAGGTTCGAGCCTGGAGCCTGTCCCGAAATGACCGGCAAATTCATCCCGGTCGAACAATTACAGCAGCTCGCAGTACCCCATGATCCGGCTCGAAAACATCAGCAAGCAGAACGGCAAGCAGATCGTCTTCATCGAGGCCTCCGCGGCCTTGCAGAAGGGCGAGAAGRTCGGSCTTGTCGGCCCCAACGGCGCCGGCAAGACCACGCTGTTCCGCMTGATCACCGGMSAGGARSYGCCCGAYGAGGGCCAGGTSTCGRTCGATCGCGGCRTCACCATCGGCTATTTCAGCCAGGATGTCGGCGAGATGGCCGGGATGAGCGTCGTCTCGGCCGTGATGGACGGTGCCGGCCCGGTTTCGAGCGTCGCGGCCGAGCTTGCGGCGCTGGAAGCCGCCATGGCCGATCCGGACCGCGCCGACGAGATGGAGGAAATCGTCCTGCGTTATGGCGAGGTGCAGGGCCGCTTCGAGGAGCTCGACGGCTATGCGCTCGATGGCCGCGCCCGCGAGGTCCTCGACGGCCTCGGCTTCAGCCCGGCGATGGTCGAGGGCGATGTCGGCGCGCTCTCCGGCGGCTGGAAGATGCGCGTCGCGCTCGCCCGCATCCTGCTGATGGCTCCGGACGCCATGCTGCTCGACGAGCCGTCGAACCATCTCGACATCGAGAGCCTGATCTGGCTGGAGGAGTTCCTCAAGGGCTATGAGGGCGCGCTCCTCATGACCTCGCATGACCGCTCCTTCATGAACCGCATCGTCGGCAAGATCGTCGAGATCGACGGCGGTTCGCTCACCACCTATTCTGGCGATTACGAATTCTATCAGCAGCAGCGCGCGCTCTCGGAGAAGCAGCAGCAGGCGCAGTTCGAGCGCCAGCAGGCGATGCTGGCCAAGGAGATTGCCTTCATCGAGCGCTTCAAGGCCCGCGCCTCCCATGCCGCGCAGGTGCAGAGCCGGGTGAAGAAGCTCGACAAGATCGAGCGCGTCGAGCCGCCGAAGCGCCGCCAGACCGTGAAGTTCGAGTTCCAGCCGGCGCCGCGCTCCGGCGACGATGTCGCGGGCCTGAAGGGCGTCGCCAAGCGCTATGGCGAGAAGGTCATCTATGACGGCTTCGACTTCCAGATCCGCCGGCGCGAGCGTTGGTGCGTCATGGGTGTCAACGGCGCCGGCAAGTCGACGCTGCTGAAGCTCGTCACCGGCACCTCCGAGCCGGATAGCGGGATCGTCACCCTCGGCGCCGGGGTCAAGCTCGGCTATTTCGCCCAGCATTCGATGGAGCTGCTCGACGGCGAGCGCACCGTGTTCGAGACGCTGGAGGATGCCTTCCCGCAGGCCAATCAAGGTTCGCTACGCGCGCTCGCCGGCTGYTTCGGCTTYTCSGGCGACGATGTCGAGAAGCGCTGCCGCGTGCTCTCCGGCGGCGAGAAGGCGCGCCTCGTCATGGCGCTGATGCTCTACGACCCGCCGAATTTCCTCGTGCTGGACGAGCCCACCAACCATCTCGACATCGCCACCAAGGAGATGCTGATCGAGGCGCTCGCGGCCTTCGAGGGCACGATGCTGTTCGTCAGCCACGACCGGCATTTCCTCGCGGCCCTGTCGAACCGCGTGCTGGAACTGACGCCGGAGGGCGTCCACGCCTATGGCGGCGGCTACACCGAATATGTCGCGCGGACCGGACAGGAGGCGCCGGGACTTCGGCACTGAGGTGCTGCTGGCCGCGCTTTACCCTCAGCCCTCATCCTGAGGAGGCCTGAAAGGCCGTCTCAAAGGATGTTCCAGGAGGCGCCTGAGATAACTGGAGCATCCTTCGAGACGCCGATGACGCGGCTCCTCAGGATGAGGGCTCACATTTCCGGCCAGGCATTCAGGGATGAGGGCTTGTGAAGGTCGTGGCCGAAGAGCTGCGTTCCTGCCATCCCCTGTCAGCATCGCTCTTGGCTTCCTCCCGTCCGGGCCGTCCCGCATGCTAAACATTCCCGCTGCCCGGAGGACCGGGCTGGTATGGCGCGACAATTGCCCTATCTCTAGGCCTTCTCCGAGACGGACGCCCCGATGGCCCGCAAGACCGAAACCGCCGCTGCCCAGGCTGCTGCGCTGGAAGACATGTTCGACCGCAACCGCGCGGCCGATCCGAACAGCCGCGCCATCACCGTGCGCGGGGCGCGCGAGCACAATCTGAAGAATGTCGACCTCGCCATTCCCAGAGACAAGCTCGTGGTSTTCACCGGCCTYTCMGGCTCGGGCAARTCCTCGCTCGCCTTCGAYACGATCTAYGCCGAGGGSCAGCGCCGCTATGTCGAGTCGCTCTCGGCCTATGCCCGCCAGTTCCTCGAGATGATGCAGAAGCCCGATGTCGACCAGATCGACGGGCTCTCCCCGGCGATCTCGATCGAGCAGAAGACGACTTCGAAGAACCCGCGCTCGACGGTCGGCACCGTCACCGAGATCCACGACTACATGCGCCTGCTCTGGGCGCGYGCCGGCATKCCCTAYTCGCCGGCGACCGGCCTGCCGATCGARAGCCAGACCGTCCAGCAGATGGTCGACCGCATGGTCGAATTGCCGGAGAAGACGCGCGGCTATCTGCTCGCGCCCGTCGTGCGCGGCCGCAAGGGCGAGTTCCGCAAGGAGATGGCCGAGTGGCTGAAGCGCGGCTTCCAGCGCGTCAAGGTCAATGGCGAGTTCTACGAGATCCCGGACGCCCCTGCCCTCGACAAGAAGTTCAAGCACGACATCGACGTGGTCGTGGACCGCATCGTGATCCGGCCCGATCTCGGCGCGCGCCTCGCGGATTCGCTGGAGCAGGCGCTGGAGCTGACCGACGGCATCGCGGTCTTCGAATATGCTGACGAGAAGGAGGAGAACGGCGAGGCCAGGCGCGTCACCTTCTCCTCGAAATTCGCCTGCCCGGTCTCCGGCTTCACCATTCCCGAGATCGAGCCCCGGCTGTTCTCGTTCAACAACCCGTTCGGCGCCTGCCCGGTCTGCGACGGCCTCGGCCACGAGATGCGCATCGACCCGGACATGATCGTGCCGGACCATTCGCTCACGCTGAAGAAGGGTGCGATCGCGCCCTGGGCCAAGTCGACCTCGCCCTATTACGGCCAGACGCTGGAAGCACTCGCCCGGCATTTCGGCTTCTCGATGACCAAGCCCTGGTCGGAGCTGCCGGAGAGCGCGCAGAAGGCGATCCTGTTCGGCACGGGCACGGAAGCCGTCCGCATGGCCTATAACGACGGCCTGCGCTCCTACGAGGTGAAGAAGCCCTTCGAGGGCGTCATCACCAATATGGAGCGGCGCTGGAAGGAGACGGAGTCGGACTGGGCGCGCGAGGAGATCGGCCGCTTCATGTCCGAGACGCCCTGCGCCGCCTGCAACGGCTATCGCCTGAAGCCCGAGGCGCTGGCGGTGAAGATCGACATGCGCCATATCGGCGAGGTCTCGAAGCTCTCGGTCAAGGACGCGCTGGACTGGGTCACGAACCTCCCTGCCCGGCTCTCGAAGAAGCAGAACGAGATCGCCCCGCGCATCCTCAAGGAAATCCGCGACCGGCTGACCTTCCTGCTCGACGTGGGCCTGGAATACCTGACGCTCGCCCGCGCCTCCGGCACGCTCTCGGGCGGTGAGAGCCRGCGCATCCGCCTCGCCAGCCAGATCGGCTCGGGCCTCACCGGCGTGCTCTATGTGCTGGACGAGCCCTCGATCGGCCTGCACCAGCGTGACAACGAGCGCCTGCTCGGAACCCTTCGCCGGCTGCGCGACCTCGGCAACACGGTGATCGTGGTCGAGCATGACGAGGACGCGATCCTCACCGCCGACTATGTCGTCGATGTCGGCCCCGGCGCCGGCATCCATGGCGGCGAGATCGTCGCCAAGGGCACGCCGCAGGACATTCTCGACGATCCCAATTCGCTTACCGGCAAATACCTCACCGGCGAGATGTCGGTCGCGGTGCCGGCCAAGCGCCGCAAGGCCACCAAGGGCCGCAGCCTCAAGATCGTCGGCGCGCGCGGCAACAACCTGCGCAATGTCGATGTCGAGATTCCGCTGGGTATGTTCACCTGCATCACCGGCGTCTCCGGCGGCGGCAAGTCGACGCTGGTGATCGACACGCTCTACAAAGCGGTGGCGCGCAAGCTGAACGGCGCGATCGACCACCCGGCCCCGCATGACCGCATCGAGGGCATCGAGCATCTCGACAAGGTCATCGACATCGACCAGTCGCCGATCGGCCGCACGCCGCGCTCGAACCCGGCGACCTATACCGGCGCCTTCACGCCGATCCGCGAATGGTTCGCCGGCCTGCCGGAGGCGAAGGCGCGCGGCTATCAGGCCGGGCGCTTCTCGTTCAACGTCAAGGGCGGCCGCTGCGAGGCCTGCCAGGGCGACGGCGTCATCAAGATCGAGATGCACTTCCTGCCGGATGTCTACGTCACCTGCGACGTCTGCAAGGGCAAGCGCTACGACCGCGAGACGCTCGAGGTGAAATACCGCGACAAGTCGATCGCCGACGTGCTCGACATGTCGGTCGAGGAGGCGAAGGGCCTGTTCAAGGCGGTGCCCTCGATCCGCGACAAGATGGAGACGCTGGCGCGCGTCGGCCTCGACTATGTCAAGGTCGGCCAGCAGGCGACGACGCTCTCGGGCGGCGAGGCGCAGCGCGTCAAGCTCTCCAAGGAACTGTCGAAGCGCGCCACCGGCCGCACGCTCTACATCCTCGACGAGCCGACGACCGGCCTGCATTTCCACGACGTCGCCAAGCTCATGGAGGTGCTGCACGAGCTGGTCGACCAGGGCAATTCGGTGGTGGTGATCGAGCACAATCTCGAGGTGGTGAAGACCGCCGACTGGGTGATCGACATGGGCCCCGAAGGCGGCGACGGCGGCGGCCAGGTGGTGGCCGAAGGCACGCCGGAGGACATCGTCCGCATCGGCAAAGGCCACACCGCGCGCTTCCTGAAGGAAGTGCTGGAGCGCCGGCCGATCAAGAAGGGCAAGGTGCAGCGGCAGGCGGCGGAGTAGCTTCATTCTGACGCTGTCACTTGATCCGGCAGAAGCCGTTCGTCATGCGCCTGATCATGAGAGTTCAAAAATGATCATGTCGCCTGACGATGACATTCAAGATGGCGTCTGAAGGCGCGGGAAGCGCTGCGCTGCCGGATAAGAGATCGCGCCCGCAGACGCGGCACTATGGTTAATGCCTTATTAGCGGTCGAAGCCTAAGATGCGCCACACGTTCCAAATTGGGCTTGATGTTCCTGTTTTGTTCTTGTAACGAAATGGAGTAGCCAGGACGCTTCGTGAAGGTGACGCCGTGGCGCAAAAATCAGAGATTGAATGGACCGATGCAACTTGGAATCCCATCACGGGATGCACCAAGATTGGTCCGGGCTGCGACAACTGCTACGCGGAGCGGTTTGCCGAGCGCTGGCGTGGAACGCCGAACCATCCTTACACGCAGGGTTTTGATCTGACGCTTTGGCCGTCTCGACTGGAGCAACCCGCTCTCTGGCGGCGACCGCGCATGATCTTCGTGAATTCGATGAGCGACCTCTTCCATAAAGAGATCGACCGTAGCTTCATCGACCGTGTGTTCGACACTATGGAGAAGGCCGACTGGCACGTCTATCAAGTCCTGACGAAGCGCAGCTCTCTCATGCAGAAGTACGTCCGCGCTCGCTACAATGGGCGACCAGTACCGAGACACATATGGCTCGGAGTCTCGGTGGAAGACGCAGCTCATGTTAGCCGGATCGGACACCTGAAGGCGATCAATACTGAGGCTCGGTTTATCTCGTTCGAGCCGTTGCTAGGCCCCATCGAAGACGTCAACCTTGCCGGAGTGGCATGGGCAATCGTCGGCGGGGAGAGTGGTCCCGGAGCGCGACCGATGCATCCAGACTGGGCTCGCCGCCTCCGTGACATCTGTGATCGCGATGCCGTCGCTTTCTTCTTCAAGCAGTGGGGCGGCGCTAGACCAAAGTCCGGTGGACGGCTTCTCGACGGGGAGGAGTGGAATGGCTTTCCATGGCAGATTGTGCCTAAATTAATTCTTGATTCCTTGGGCCATGAGCATGCCTGATGCTGCCAAAAATCGAGAACTACGCATTTCGAGAGCAATCCTATATTAAACATCTATTTCTGGTAAAATACCTTGAGAATGCGGCGTACAAACTTTTCCTCGGTAGGTCGCCAGTATTCAATTACGTCGACGCCTTTTCTGGGCCTTGGAAGAATACAGATTCCGAAACGATGTCGGACACGTCATTCGGCCTTGCGATCGCGTCCTTGGAAAAGGTGCGAAAGATACTGGTGAATATGGGCTTCTCTGGACTGAAAGTTCGTTTCAGATTCTGTGAAAAGAACCCTGATTCTTTCGCGAAGCTTCAAGCCTTCGCGTCAACTAAGAACGAGTTCGATATCAAGGTCTTCTCAGGCGCCTTCGAAAACAATCTTGAGGCCATCAAGTCATCGTGCCTCGACATCAAGGATAGCTTCACCTTCACATTCGTCGACCCCACCGGCTGGGACGTCGACTCTGGATCAATCTTCGCCTTCCTCAAGGACCTCCGAGGAGAGGTGCTCTTTAATTTCATGGCGGAACACGTCAATCGGCACGCCGGGTGGGATGGCGTTGCCGCATCCGTTGGGCGCTTCCTTGCCGATCCCCACTGGCGTCCAGCCTTTGAGGCCATGACTGGTGGTTCCAACGAGGAGAAAATCCTCAGCCTTCTGAAAGTGAACATGCGCAGAGCGGGCGCCGCGACATTTCTGCCTGACATGGTCATTCAGAAGCCGCGTGAGAACCGCATTAAGATGCGTCTGATCCTTGGTACCAAAAGCGGACACGGGCTCGAAGTCTTCCGGGATGTCCAACGCGGCGTCGAAAATGACGCGGTTCGTACACGACACGCGATACAGACCTCCGAGAGCGGTCAATCATCGTTGTTCTCGGACGACATGATCGTCGATTTCGCTGCTCAGCGAGCCGGCGTCGGGTGCCCCGCCAACATCGAGGCAGCGACGCAAGGGCTTCTCCAAGCCGTAGCGACACGGCCAGGGTGTCTCTTCGGGAAGCTGGCGTACGAGCTGATGGAACGGATTCCCGTCAGAATGCCAGACCTCAATAAGATCGCGATGGCTGAACGAAAGGGCGGACGGCTTCGGTTCGACCTTCCTCCAAACAAGCGGACGCCACAGCCCGAAACAAAGTTATCACCCGGCGAATGATGTCGGCTCTTAATAATTTTATGCAACGGCGCACTCTCAGAAGCTATTGCGCCAACTTATCCCCGCCCCTTCTCACCCGCCCTATCCTGCCCTCGCCCATCACCCAAACGGGGCGGCCGTCCGGAGGTATGCTGGAGGTTGGGTGAGGGTCGGCGCCTGCGGGCGGGGGTTACGCCCTGCTCCCGGGAGGCTTCGGGGCACCGCCCTGGGGATATTACGGTCCCTGTGCGAGGAGCTCGCTGGAAGGCTCGGCCGGTGACAGACAGGCATGGCGACGGCGCGACGACCCGCTGAGGGAAACTGGCGCCGAAACCGGCCCATCCCGAACTGCCTTTGCCCGATAAGCGCGGCCCGGAGCCAAAAGTCGCTGAAGGCGGAGCGCCACGGGGCGTGCGACGGGTGGCTCAATCCCGCCGCGCCGCAGCCTGGCTCAACGGTTGCGGATTCCCTTGCGCCTCGCGGCGCTCCGCCAGCCCTGCCTAGCCACCCTTGCGACCCCGCCGCGCATCCGCGCGGGCGGACGATCCCGCCTGCCTCACCCGATCGGAGCCCCGCCATGCCGAAACGCCAGAACACCCCAGCCGCCATCCCGCCGATCACCGATTTCGAGAGCTGCCAGAGGGCGCGGCACGCCCTGTTTCGCCGGCTGACCGACCAGCTCGAAATCTTTCGCGTCTGCCCGAACAGAAACTGCAAGCGGATGCGCGCCTGCCAGGATGCGCGCGGCGCCTGCTTCCACGCCGTCTTGCAGGCCATGCCGGACGATACCCGCAGGTCGTTCGCCTATGCGATGCAGAACCGCGCCAATGGGCTCGACCCCGACGAGGCGATCGCGCAGGCCGAGGCCCGTATCGCGGCGGAGCGCAGGCGCTACGGCGGGTAGACGCTCGCCGCATGTTCTTGGAAACGCGGGTCGTCCCGGACGGAGCCTTCGGATCCAATCCTCGATCGGCCCAAGGATTTGAAAACTCCGCGGAGATCCGCGATCCGGGCCTGAGCCTTGCTCCGATGGGGTCCGGCATGGATCCCGGGTCAAGCCCGGGATGACCGCGGGGTTCCCGGGCCCGCCGTCGATCCGGGCCGCCGCAGCCTCGTCGTCGCGGGCTCCTCCGGGGCCGCGCATGACGCCGGCGGCGGGAGACCTGACCGCCGGGACGGGGCGGTCGGCGTCATGAGCGGGGAATGACGGGCTCTTAACGAGCCTCTGTCATAGGATGGCGCGTGGAGGCCCTTGCGGGCCGCAGGGCACACGGACCGCCGCGACGTCATGAGCCAGACAGGG
This sequence comes from Allobosea sp. TAB14, assembly GCF_052113865.1. Classification (NCBI taxonomy): domain Bacteria; kingdom Pseudomonadati; phylum Pseudomonadota; class Alphaproteobacteria; order Hyphomicrobiales; family Alloboseaceae; genus Allobosea; species Allobosea sp. TAB14. Next base: position 17,663 of record NZ_JBFRDQ010000009.1, read on the forward strand.
AGCATCACGCAGGCCGCCGATGGCCCGGCCGGGAGCGCATCCGGGCGCGCTCAGGAGGCCCTGCGCCTGCGCCGGCTGGCGACCTTCCTCTCCGGTCTCGCGCTGTTCATCCTGATCCTGACGCTGCAGCCCTTCGCGCCGCCGCCGGACCCGTCGCAGATCGGCGCGCCCAGCAGCGGCAATATCGTCAACCAGATCGGTTATCTCGTGCTGGGCGGGCTCTATCTCGCGGCCATGCTCCGGCTGAAGCCGCGGCCGGTGCTGGCGCGGCTCGGGCTCGGGACCTGGCTCACGGTCTTCGCCATCGCGGCGCTCTCGACCGTCCAGGCGCTCGACCAGGCGGCGGCGCTGCGCGGCCTCCTCCTCGGCGCGATCGCGATGATCCTGGTGGCGGGCGTGCTGGTGCTGCCGGAGGACGAGCCGGGCTTCGCGCTCGCGGCGGCCAATGCCTGCCTCGCCGTGCTCGCCATCGTCTATGGCGTGCTGCTCGTCGCGCCCCATCTCGCCGTGCACAGCGCCGAGGGCGTCGAGGGCGTCCATGCCGGCGACTGGCGCGGGCATCTCTCGCACAAGAACTTCGCCGCGCCGGTCTTCTCGATGATGGCGATGATCGGGATCTATTGCTGGCGCAGCGGGCTGAAATGGCGCGGCGCGATCATCGTGGCGCTGTGCGTGGTCTTCGTGCTCAACAGCGGCTCGAAGACGACGCTCGGCTTCCTGCCGATGGCGATCGGGCTCGTTGTCCTCGGGCGCTTCAGCGGGCGTCCGGGATTGGCCGTCGCCCTGCACATCCTGCTCGTCGCCGTGATCGCCTGCCTCACCGTCGGCACGGTGATGTCACCGCAGCTCTACAAGCTCGGCGCGGCGCTGATCTCGGACCCGACCTATACCGGCCGCGACGAGATCTGGAAATTCGCCCTCGCCCGCATCGCCGAGAAGCCCTGGCTCGGCTACGGCTATGCCAGCTTCTGGCAGACCCCGGTCGTCACCGGGCTGGAGGAGAATTTCGAGGCGAGCTGGGACGTGCGCGGCATCGGCTCGGGCCATAACAGCTATCTCGACGCGATGCTGATGTTCGGCGTCCCCGGCGCCGTCGTCATGATCTGGCTGCTGATGATCCGCCCGCTGGGGAGCTATCTCGCCGCCGCCCGAACGCCGGACAGGGCCAGGCTCGCCGATCTCTTCGTCATGATGGTCATCTTCATGACCTATGTCGGGATGCTCGAAGCCTTCCTGCTCAACCGCTCGGACCCGCTCTGGACCCTCTTCGCCACGGCGGTGATGGGGCTCGAATTGCTGCGGCGGATGCGGGTGAGGACGGTCTGAGGCCGGCCGTCACCCGGCCGGCAGCACGACCGGGCGGGGCTGGCGGCGCCAGGACTTCTGGCCGAGCACATAGGGCTTCACCGCCAGGAAAGGCTTTTCGATCCAGAGCCAGGAGAACAGCGCGAACAGCACCACGAGCGGCGCGGAAACCGCGAACAGCACGAGCCCGCTGCCGTGAACGACATCGAGCTGACTGACCAGCGCCTGCTGGATCGGGAAGCCATAAAGATAGATGCCATAGGAGACGTCGAGCTTGCGGATGCGCTGCGGCAGCTTGAGCGGCAAGAGCCCGATATAGACGACGCAATAGGTCAGGAAGGGCGGCACCAGAAAGGAGAGCTCGCGCGGCGCCGACATCAGGGCGATCGAGGCTGCGAGCGCCGCGGCGAACAGGCTCCAATGGATCTTCAGCCGGTCGCGCCATTGGAAATAGAGGCAGCCGACCAGGAAATAGAACACCACGACGGTCCAGTGGTAATTGCCCTCGGTGACGCCGAATCCGCGCAGATAGGCCCAGGCTGTCGCTGCGATGATGATGCCGATCGTGAGCGCCGCGAAGAGGACGCGTCGGCGCAGCAGGCCGGCGGCGATCATCAAGGCCATCACGATGTAGCAGTAGAATTCGGGCTTCAGCGTCCAGAGGTTCTGGTTGACCGTGTTCGCCACGGGATTGCTCTCGAAGACGCCGGGCAGCTCGAAGCGGATGCGGCCGACGACATTGCCGAAATACTCCCAGAACCGGATGTCGTTGACGTAGTCGCGCAGCGCCCATGTCGTCAGCAGCGGCCCGAGCACCAGCGCCGAGAGGGCGATCTCGACGAAGAGCGCCGGGACGATGCGGATGGCGCGCAGGGTGATGAAGGGGCGCACCGCGCCAGTACGCAACGCACTGCCGGTGACGAGGAAGCCGCTCAGGGCGAAGAACGCCGGGACGAGACTGAGCAGGAAGAGGCCATGCCAGCCGGTCCAGTCTTTGCCGGTATCGGCGCCGGCGACCCAGCCGGAATGGACGGCGAGAATGGTCAGCGACAGGATCAGGCGCAGAGCATTGAAGCCGGGTCCCTCGCCGCCATTGCGATCGAGAATGTCGGCCGCGCTCGGCCATGACACGAAAAAGCCGCCGGAAGCGCCTGCGCGCATCGGCTCAGTGTTCGATTTCAGAACGTTGCGTGTCATCTTCGGCCATTCCACATCCGGGTCTCGCCGCTCTTGCAAGCGAGGCGCCGAGACGGCCGCAGGATAAAATTACTCCAAATGGATGGTAATAGAGAAAATCACGCTATCTGACGTGAATTGAAGCGTGTCGAMGGCTGCTTTATTTTAAGCGTTCGGAAAAACGAACGTATCGGACGCAAGCCTTGGCGAGCCTGACCCTCGATCATCGACCGGCTGAAGCCAGCGGCGCGGAGTTCGCCTGATGGCTGCGGCAGCCAAACGCGTTCCGCTGCCGGCGATCCTGCTGGCCAACGATCTGCTCGACGGCGATGTCGTTTTCGCGACGGCCGACGCGGCTGGCACCCTCGTCTGGACGCGCGATCCGGCGCAGGCACTGGTCGCGAACGACGATGCCGCGGCCGATGGGCTCGAAGCCTTCGCCGCGGCCGAGCTGCGCGGCAACACCGTCGTCGACGCCTATCTCGTCGATGTCGCGATCGAGGCCGGCCGGCCGGTTCCACGCCATTTCCGCGAGCGTTTCAAGACGCTCGGCCCCAGCAACCGTCCCGATCTCGGCAAGCAGGCCGGCGAGGGTATCGCGTCCGCGCCGAAGGGTTGATCGATGTATCGTTACGATGAATTCGACGAGCGCTTCGTCCGCGAGCGGGTCGCGCAGTTCGCCGATCAGGTCTCGCGCCGGCTGGACGGTTCGCTGACCGAGGACSAGTTCAAGCCGCTGCGGCTCAAGAACGGCGTCTATCTCCAGCTCCACGCCTATATGCTGCGGATCGCCGTTCCCTATGGCACGCTGAATTCCAGGCAGCTTCGTCAGCTCGCGCTGATCGGCGAGAAGTACGATCGCGGCTACGGCCATTTCACCACGCGCCAGAACCTGCAATTCAACTGGCCAAAGCTGCGCGAGATCCCGGAGATCCTCGGCCTGCTCGCCGATGTCGAGATGCACTGCATCCAGACCTCCGGCAACTGCATCCGCAACGTCACGGCCGATCATTTCGCCGGCGTCGCGCAGGACGAGATCGAGGATCCGCGCCCGACGGCGGAGTTGATCCGGCAATGGTCCTCGGCCCATCCCGAATTCAGCTACCTGCCGCGCAAATTCAAGATCGCGGTGACAGGCGCCGAAGCCGACCGGGCGGTGATCAAGGCGCACGATATCGGCCTGCGCCTGCGCCGGCACCCGGACACGCATGAGGTCTGCTACGAGGTCAGCGTCGGCGGCGGGCTTGGCCGCACGCCGATGATCGGCAAGGTCGTGCGTGACTACCTGCCCAAGAAGGACCTGCTCGCCTATCTCGAGGCGGTGATGCGGGTCTATAATCTCGAGGGCCGGCGCGACAACAAGTACAAGGCGCGCGTCAAGATCCTCGTCCACGAGATCGGCGCCGAGGAATTCACCCGCCGCGTCGAGGCCGAATTCGCGCAGCTCGACGGCCCCTCGATCAATGCCGATCCCGAAGAGGTCGCGCGCATCGCCGCCTATTTCGCGCCGCCGGCCTATGAGACGCTCCCGGCCGTCAGCAACACGCTGGAGGCGGCCAAGGCCAGCAACCCGGCTTTCGCCCGCTGGGTCGATGTCAACACGGCGCCGCACAAGGCGCCGGGCTATACCGCGCTGACGATCTCGCTGAAGCCGATCGGCCAGGCGCCGGGCGATGCGACGTCCGAGCAGATGCGCGTGGTCGCCGATCTGGCGCAGCGCTATTCCTTCGACGAGTTGCGCGTCACCCATGCGCAGAACCTCGTCCTGCCGCATGTGCGCCAGCGCGATCTCTTCGCGATCTGGCAGAAGCTCGGCGAAGCCGGGCTGGCGGAGGCCAATATCGGCCTCGTCACCGACATCATCGCCTGCCCCGGCCTCGATTACTGCGCCTTGGCGACGGCCCGCTCGATCCCGATCGCGCAGGCGATCCAGCAGCGCTTCGCCAATGAGGCGCGCCAGCGCGAGATCGGGCCGCTCGGTATCAAGATCTCCGGCTGCATCAATGCCTGCGGCCATCACCATGTCGGCCATATCGGCATTCTCGGGCTGGAGAAGCGCGGCATCGAATCCTACCAGATCACGCTGGGCGGCGACGCCACCGAGAACGCGGCGATCGGCGAGATCCTCGGCCCTGGCCTCGCGGCTGAGGATGTGCCGGATGCGATCGAGCGCATTATCGCGGTCTATCTCGCCGAGCGGGCGGAGGGCGAGAGCTTCATCGACAATGTCCGCCGGATCGGGCTTGCCCCCTTCAAGGCCGCCTTCCAGGAGACGACCCGTGCCGCTGCTTGACCGAAACGGCGCCCGCGCGGATGGCTGGACCCGCAGCGAAGGGGCGGCGATCGACAATATTCCCGCCGCGATCGTGCCGTGGGAGTTCCTCGCCGAGGCGCTCGAACGGCAGGTGCCCGGGCAGAGCATCGGCGTCCTGATCCCGAACAACCTCCCGACGGCGGAGCTCGCCCCGTTCCTGCCGCGCCTCGCGCTCGTCGCTATCGCCTTCCCCGCCTATTCGGATGGGCGCGGCTTCAGCCAGGCCCGCCAGATCCGACGCGCGGGCTTCGGCGGGGAGTTGCGCGCCAGCGGGCCGCTCATCGCCGACCAGTTCGCCTATGCCCTCTCCTGCGGCTTCGACACGGTCGAGTTGCCGGAGGCCAGCGCGGCGCGGCAGCCTGTCGAACAATGGCTGCGCGCCCGGGATTCGTTCAGCCGGACCTATCAGCGCGGCTATGGCACGCCGGAGCGCAACATCCTGGATCGGCGGCGCGCGGCGCGTACCGACGCGGCGGCCACATCAGCGGCAACGCCATGAGCATCACCACACCGGCAAGCGGGCAAACCGGCGCGAGCCGGCGCATCGCGCCGGTCGCGATCGAGGAGGACAGCATGGCTGGTGATGTCGAAATGCTCCTGCGGCCCGACCAAACGGCCCGCAGCCGTTGGCTCGATCTATGCTTTCGTCTTATCATCCTCGCGCTGGCGGCGTTGTGGCTGCTGGTGCCGCCCGCTGGCGGGGCGCCTATGGCGACGGATGGGAAGGCGATAGCGACCACGCGATGAGCGAAAGACGCCCCGAGACGACCGCACGGCGCATCGAGCCGCTGGCGACGCTGCCGCTGTTCCACAAGCTGGCCGGCCGCAAGGTCGTGCTGGCCGGAAGCAGCGAAGGCGCGCTGTGGAAGGCCGAACTGCTCGCGGCCGCGGGAGCGGAGCTGCATATCTTCGCGGGCGGCGATTCGGCATCTTTCGCGGCACTCGCCGCGGATCCCGCCGCGCGCATCCATATCCACGCCCGGCGCTGGTCGCCGGAAGATCTCGATGGGGCCGCGCTTGCCGTCGCCGATCTCGATGAGACGGACGAGATTCGCGCCTTCGTCGCGGCCGCACGCGCTGCCGGCGCCCCGGTCAACRTCGTCGACAAGCCGGAATTCTGCGAYTTCGCCTTCGGTGCGCTGGTCAACCGCTCGCCGCTCGTCGTCGCCGTCTCGACCGACGGGGCCGCGCCGGTCTTCGGGCAAGCGATCCGGGCCAAGATCGAGGCGCTGCTGCCGGCCGGGCTGAAGGGCTGGGCGCAGGCCGCGACCGATTGGCGCCCGAGCGTTCAGGCGCGCGAACTGCCCTTCGCCCTGCGCCGTGCCTTCTGGGAGCTCTTCGCCGGCAAGGCGATGGCCGAGCCCGAGCGYGAACCGACGCAACAGGACGCGGCCGAGCTTTTCGCGAAGCTCGCACAGCTCGAATCGTCCTTCGACGGCAAGGGCCGGGTCACGCTGGTTGGCGCCGGGCCGGGCGATCCGGAACTGCTGACGCTCAAGGCGATCCGTGCCCTGCAGAGCGCCGATATCATCCTCTATGACGATCTCGTCTCGCCGGGCGTGCTGGAATTCGCCCGGCGCGAGGCCAAGCGCATGCTGGTCGGCAAGACCGGCTACGGCCCCTCGGTGAAGCAGGGCGATATCAACGCGCTGATCGTCTCGCTGGCCTCGCAGGGCAAGCATGTCGTGCGGCTGAAGGGTGGCGACCCCGGCATCTTCGGCCGCGCCGGCGAGGAGATTGAGGCCTGCCAGGCCGCCGGCATCCCGGTCGCGATCGTGCCCGGCATCTCGGCGGCACAGGGCGCAGCCGCCTCGCTCGGCCTCTCGCTGACCCATCGCGACCATGCAAGGCGGCTGCAATTCGTCACCGGCCATTCGCGCAAAGGCGAATTGCCCGATGATCTCGACTGGCGCGCCATGGCCGACCCGGCCGCCTCGACCGTGATCTACATGGCGCGCGCCACCCTGCCCGGCTTCCGTGAGAAGGCGCTCGCCGCCGGGCTCGATCCACAGACGCCGGCCATTGCCGTGCTTGCGGCGACGCGACCCGACGAGCTGCGGATCGCGGCGACGATCGAAACCCTGCCGGAACGTCTCGCGGAACTTTCCGCGATCGGGCCGGTTCTGGTCCTGCTGGGACGTGCCTTTGGCTCGGCCCTGGCCGAGGCCGAGGCGGCGGCGGATCGCCGCCGCGCCTGAGAGCGGGCGAGGAGAAGCATCCTCGCCTTGGCCCGTAACGATGCGGGGAGATGCGTGTTCTCCCCGGCGTCGAAACTTTGGAACGGGACCGCTGCCCGGCCACATTGTGGCAAGATCGAGATTTCAGTACGTTTCGTTTGTTATTCAGAACGGGCGGAGCTTCCTCAATCGGGCTCCGCCCGGATCGCAACGGAGCCCTGACATGACACGACCCGCGTTTCGCCGCCTGCTTCGGGCCGGACTGGTTCTGGGAGCCTTCACGATCTGCTTCGGCGTGGTCGCGGGAGCCCGCGCCCAGTCCATCGAGCTGCTCAACGTCTCCTACGATCCGACCCGCGAGCTCTATCGCGACATCAACGCCGCCTTTCTGGCGGATTGGAACGCCAAGCATCCGGACAAGAAGATCACGACTATCCGCCAGTCGCATGGCGGCTCGGGCGCGCAGGCGCGCACCGTGATCGACGGGCTCAACGCCGATGTGGTGACGCTGGCGCTGGCCGGCGACATCGACGCCGTCGCCGAGCGCTCGAAGAAGCTGCCGCTCGACTGGCAGAAGCGCCTGCCGGACAACTCCTCTCCCTACACCTCGACCATCGTGTTCCTCGTCCGCAAGGGCAATCCCAAGGCGGTCAAGGACTGGGGCGACCTCGTGAAGCCTGGCATCCAGGTCATCACGCCGAATCCGAAGACCTCGGGCGGCGCGCGCTGGAACTATCTCGCCGCCTGGGCCTATGCCGAAAAAGCCTTCAACAAGGACGACGCCAAGGTCCGCGACTATATTGCCAAGCTGCTCGGCAATGTCCCGGTGCTCGACACCGGCGCGCGCGGCGCGACCACGACCTTCACCCAGCGCGGCATCGGCGACGTGCTGCTCGCCTGGGAGAACGAGGCCTTCCTCGCCCAGGACGAGTTCGGCAAGGACAAGTTCGACATCGTCGTGCCGAGCCTGTCGATCCTGGCCGAGCCGCCGGTCGCCCTGGTCGACGGCAATGTCGACGCCAAGAAGACCCGCGAGGCCGCGCAGGCCTATCTCGAATTCCTCTATACGCCGAAGGCTCAGGCGATCATCGCCAAGAACCACTACCGTCCACGCAACACCGAGGCGGCCGACCCCAAGGACCTCGCCTTGTTCCCGAAGCTCGAGCTCGTCACCATCGACAAGGATTTCGGCGGTTGGGCCAAGGCGCAGCCGACGCATTTCGGCGATGGCGGCACGTTCGACCAACTCTACAAGCCGGCACGGTAAGCCTATGACAACGACGGCGTCCTTCCGCTGGCGAGAGCCCAGTATCCTGCCCGGCTTCGGCCTGGCGATGGGCATCACCGTGACGGCGCTGTCGCTGATCGTGCTGATCCCGCTGGCGGGCCTGTTCGTGAAGGCCGCCAGCGCCGGCCCGGCCGATATCTGGGCGGTGGCGACCTCGCCCCGGACGCTGGCCGCGCTCAGGCTCTCCTTCCTCGGCGCGCTGTTCGCGGCGCTGGTGAACACCGTGTTCGGGCTGATCCTCGCCTGGGTTCTGGTGCGCTACGACTTTCCCGGCCGGCGCCTGATCGACGCGGCGGTCGACCTGCCCTTCGCCCTGCCGACCGCGGTCGCCGGCATCTCGCTCGCCGCCATCTATGCGCCGAACGGCTGGGTCGGCTCGTGGCTGGCGCCGCTGGCCTTCCGGTTCACCATCCCCTTCACCGATATCTCGATCGGCTTCGACGGCAAGGTCGCCTACACGCCGCTCGGCGTCATGGTGGCGCTGATCTTCATCGGCCTGCCCTTCGTGGTCCGCACCGTCCAGCCCGTGCTGGAAGAGCTGCAGAGCGACGTCGAGGAGGCGGCAGCGCTGCTCGGCGCAAACCGTTTGCGCACCGTCTTCCGCGTCATCCTGCCGCCGGTGCTGCCGGCGCTGCTGACCGGCTTCGTGCTGGCCTTCGCGCGGGCCGTCGGCGAATACGGCTCGGTGATCTTCATCGCCGGCAATATCCCGATGGTCTCCGAGATCGCGCCGCTGCTGATCGTGATCCGGCTCGAGCAGTTCGACTATGCGGGCGCCGCCGTAATGGCGACGATGATGCTGCTGATCTCGTTTGCGCTCATCCTGGCGGTCAACCTGGTGCAGGCGCGGGCGCGCCGGAGGTTCGGCGATGTCTGACGCCACCTTGCCTGCCGCGACCGCGCCGGCCCGGCGCGATGGAAGCCGCGCCCGCGGCGAGAGCCGACTCGTCCAATTCGTGCTGATCGCGGTTTCGCTCGCCTTCCTGCTGCTCTTCCTGCTGCTGCCGCTGCTCACGGTCTTCGTCGAGGCTGCCGCCAGGGGCTGGGAAGCCTATCGTGCCGCGATCACCGAACCCGACGCGCAAGCGGCGATCCGGCTCACGCTCATCGTCGCGGCCATCGCCGTGCCCTTCAACACCGTCGTTGGGATCGCCGCAGCCTGGGCCATCGCCAAGTTCGAATTCCGCGGCAAGAACCTGCTGATCAGCCTGCTCGACCTGCCCTTCTCGGTCTCCCCGGTGATCTCCGGCCTGGTCTTCGTGCTGCTGTTCGGCGCGCAGGGCTATTTCGGGCCGTGGCTGCAGGCGCATGGCATCTCGATCATCTTCGCGCTGCCGGGGCTCATCCTCGCCACGGTCTTCGTCACCTTCCCCTTCGTGGCGCGCGAATTGATCCCGCATATGCAGTCGCTCGGCTCGGCCGACGAGGAAGCGGCGCTGACGCTGGGAGCGTCGCCCTGGCGGGTGTTCTTCACCATCACCCTGCCGAACGTGAAGTGGAGCCTGTTCTACGGCATACTGCTCTGCAATGCCCGGGCGATGGGCGAATTCGGCGCCGTCGCGGTCGTTTCCGGCAAGRTCCGGGGCGAGACCAACACCATGCCGCTGCATGTCGAGATCCTCTACAACGAGTACATGGGACCGGCCGCCTTCGCCGTCGCCTCGCTGCTGGCGGGGCTGGCCCTCGTCACCCTCGTGCTCAAGACCCTGCTGGAATGGCATTATGGCGATGCGATCGCCGCCAGCCGCCGGCACTGACCCAAGCCTGGACGAAGGACGAAAACCCATGTCGGTCGCCGTCACCATCGAAGCCATCGAGAAGCGTTTCGAGAATTTCCCGGCGCTGCGCGGCGTCTCGCTCGACATCCAGCCGGGCGAGCTCGTCGCGCTGCTCGGCCCTTCCGGCTCGGGCAAGACCACGCTGCTGCGCCTGATCGCGGGGCTGGAGGAGGCCGACCGGGGCCGGGTCCTGTTCGGCGACATCRACACGCGGGCGCTGTCGCTGCGCGACCGGCGCATCGGCTTCGTCTTCCAGCAATATGCGCTGTTCAAGACGATGAACGTCGCCGACAACATCGCCTTCGGCTTGCGGTCCCGCCCGCGCGAGGAGCGTCCGATTGCGAGCGAAATCAGCAAGCGCGTCAAAGGCCTGCTCGAACTGGTTCAACTGCCGGGTCTGGAAAAGCGCTATCCGAGCCAGCTCTCCGGCGGCCAGCGCCAGCGTGTCGCGCTCGCCCGCGCGCTCGCCATCGAACCGCGCGTGCTGCTGCTCGACGAGCCTTTCGGTGCGCTCGACGCCAAGGTCCGCAAGGATTTGCGCGCCTGGCTGCGCGAATTGCACGGGCGCGTCGGCCACACCACCGTGTTCGTCACCCATGATCAGGAAGAGGCGCTGGAACTTGCCGACCGCGTCGCCATCCTCAACGCCGGCAAGATCGAGCAGGTCGGCTCGGCCGACGACGTCTACGACCATCCGGCGACGCCCTTCGTCTGCGAGTTCCTGGGCGAGGTGAACAAGTTGCCGGTCAAGGTCGTCGGCAGCCAGGCCTTCTTCGGCGACCGGCCGGTGCTGGGCGGATTGTCGCAGAACCAGGGCGGCCCGGCCTCCCTCTATGTCCGGCCGCAGCATCTGCGCATCGTTGACGAGACGCCGCTCGCCCTGCCCGGCACGGTCGAGCATCTGCGCCGCAACGGCCCGCTGCGCCGGGCCGAGGTCGCTGTCGAGGGGCTGAAGAAGCGGCTCGACGTCGATCTCGCCAGCCAGGTCGCTCCGGCGATCGGCGAGCGGGTGCGGCTGCGCATCACGCATGGCAACCTGTTCGCCGCCGCCTGATCCCGCTCTCGGGGCATCCGGTGGTGCCGAAAACCGGTTTCCACTTTTGGGCCCGATGCCCTAGCCTCCGCCCCCGAATCCCGCCGCGACAAGGGCGGCCGGTCCTCGATCCGGACAGGAGATCGCGATGAAAGCACGCGCGAAATGGGTGGAAGGCATGGCCTTCATGGGYGAGGCCGGCAGCGGCCACGCSRTSATGATGGAYGGYGCKCCKGAMTATGGCGGSCGCAATATCGGCATCCGGCCGATGGAGATGCTGCTGATCGGGCTCGCCGGCTGCACCGGCTTCGATGTCGTCAGCATCCTCAAGAAGGGGCGCGAGGCGGTGACCGGTTGCGAAGTCGAAGTCGAGGCCGAACGCGCCGCCAGCGACCCCAAGGTCTTCACCAGGATCCATCTGCGCTACCGCATCACCGGCAAGGGCCTCGCTTATGCCAAGGCCGAGCGGGCCGTCACATTGTCGAAGGAAAAATACTGTTCGGCTTCGATCATGCTCGGGGCGACCGCCGAGATGAGCTACGAGCTCGATGTGATCGACGAACTGCAGAAGGATGAAGCTGCATGAGCCAGCCCGGATTCGCAGGATTGATCACGCCCGACGCCCTCGCCGCGCGTCTCGGCGACAAGAACCTCGTCATCCTCGACGTGCGCACCGCGGCGGATGGCGGCAAGGAAGCCTTCGAGGCCGGGCATATCCCCGGTGCCGTTCATTCCGACTATGCCGCCGATGGCTGGCGCGCCAAGGTCGGCAACGCGCCCGGCATGCTGCCTGCCGCCGACCACCTCGCCACGCTGGTCGGCCGGCTCGGCATCAAGCCGCATGACGACGTCATCATCGTCTCGGCCGGCACGGCCGCGACCGACTTCGCCGCGGCGGCACGAGTCTATTGGACGCTGAAATTCATCGGCCACGGTCAACAGGCGATCCTGGACGGCGGCTTCAGGGGCTGGACGAGTGACGCCAAGCGGCCGGTCGAGAGCGGCCCGTCGCAGCCGAAGAGCACCGAGCCCTATCCGGTCGTCGCCCAGCAGCAATTGCGCAGCACGACGGACGCAACCCTCATCGCCTCCCGCAGCAAGCAGGCGAGCCTCGTCGATGCACGTGGGCCGAGCTATTTCGAAGGCCGCGAGAAGGCGGCCGAGGCGACGCGCGGTGGCCATATCCCCGGCGCGATCGCGCGCGACTATGCGGGGGCCTTCGAGCCCGGCACCGGCAAGCTCAAGCCGCGCTCCGAGCTGGAGAGGATCTTTGCCGTGGTGCCGCAGGGGCCGGCGATCTCCTATTGCAACACCGGCCATTCGGCAGCGGCGAACTGGTTCGTGCTCTCCGAACTGCTCGGCCGCGACGAGATCGCGCTCTATGACGGCTCGATGACCGACTGGACGCAGGATCCCGAGCGGCCGGTCGCGACGGGCGCGGCGGCCTGAGCCGCTTTCGATTGCAAATCAGGCTGAAAAGGTTCAAAGGAAGCGCCGATCGCGTGTCACGCGCGCGGCGCTTCCTGACATTCTGGACATAAGCCATCAGCCGATGAACGCCGTCGCGCCGAAAATCTCCTTCGTTTCCTTGGGCTGCCCGAAAGCCCTCGTCGATTCCGAGCGGATCATCACCTCGCTGCGTTCCGAGGGCTATGAGCTCTCGAAGAGCCATGCCGGGGCCGACCTCGTCATCGTCAACACCTGCGGCTTTCTCGACAGCGCCAAGGCGGAATCGCTGGAGGCGATCGGCTCGGCCATGGCCGAAAACGGCAAGGTCATCGTCACCGGCTGCATGGGCGCAGAGCCCGAGCAGATCCGCGACGCCTTCCCGAACGTGCTCGCGATCACTGGCCCACAGGCCTATGAGAGCGTGGTCTCGGCGGTGCACCAGGCGGTGCCGCCGAAACACGACCCGTTCGTCGATCTGGTGCCCGACCAGGGCGTCAAGCTGACGCCGCGGCACTACGCATACTTAAAGATTTCAGAGGGCTGCAACAATCGCTGCACCTTCTGCATCATCCCGAAGCTGCGCGGCGACCTCGYCTCGCGGCCGATCGGCGACGTGCTGCGCGAGGCCGAGAAGCTGGCCAAGGCCGGTGTCAAGGAATTGCTGGTGATCTCGCAGGACACCAGCGCCTACGGCCTCGACATCAAATACGCGCCGTCGATGTTCAAGGATCGCGAGATCCGCACCCGCTTCTTCGAGCTCGCCCGCGAGCTCGGCCAGATGGGGATGTGGGTGCGCCTGCACTATGTCTACCCCTATCCGCATGTCGACGAGGTCATCCCGCTGATGCAGGAAGGGCTGGTGCTGCCCTATCTCGACATTCCCTTCCAGCACGCCTCCCCCAATGTCCTCAAGGCGATGAAGCGCCCGGCCCATCAGGACCGCACGCTCGACCGCATCCGGAAATGGCGCGAGATCTGCCCGGACCTCGCCATCCGCTCGACCTTCATCGTCGGCTTCCCCGGCGAGACCGAAGAGGATCTGCAGTTCCTGCTCGACTGGCTGAAGGAAGCGAAGCTGGAGCGCGTCGGCTGCTTCAAATACGAGCCGGTCAAGGGCGCGCCCGCCAACGACCTCGGCCTCGCCCTCGTCCCCGAGGAGGAGAAGGAGGCGCGCTGGCACCGCTTCATGAAGGCGCAGGCCGAGATTTCCACCCGCATCGTCAAGGCCAGGGTCGGCAAGCGCATCCAAGTCATCATCGACGAGGCCGGGCCGACCGTCGCCAAGGGCCGCTCGAAATGGGACGCCCCCGAGATCGACGGCAATGTCTATGTCGCAAGCCGGCGCCCCTTGCGCCCGGGCGACATCGTCACCGTGAAGATCGAGCGCGCCGACGCCTACGACCTGCACGGCGTCGCGGTCTGAGCCGCGCCTTTAGAGCTTGCTGATCTTAGGCGGAAACACAGGGGCATCCCGGGCCTGACCCGGGATCCATGCCAGAGCGTTTCCGACGAAGGTTCGGGCATGGATCCCGGCTCTCCGCTTTGCTCCGGCTGGGATGACCCGCCTTTCCTCGGAATGCGCTCCAGCGCGTCCGACTTCCCTCAGTTGAAGGTGCAGAGCCGGCGGATGGTGCGGCCGTTGCGGTCGCGCGCCGTGCCGAGGCTGCTGCAGGCATCGGCGACGGGAGCCGCCTCGCCCTGTTCGCTCCGCTTCGGCGGCTCGCTGCAGACGCCGGCGGCACAACCCGTTTCGGCGTAACGCAGGCGCGCTGCGCCGGGAACGCGGAGGCGGCCCTGCTCGGCGCCGTTCAGGATGGCGGCCGGAACGGTGGCCTGCCGGCCTTGGCCCCGGAGCTGCTGCGCCAGCGCAACGCCGGAAAGGCTCAAAATACCCAGAAGAAAAACAGTTGCCTGAAACCTGGTCGACATGACCGTCGTCCCGAAAAGATCGTCAGCATTGCGCTGGCATCCATTCGTCGCGGCGGCGTGCCGACGGGTTCACGACGCCAGCAAAAATGCGCCCGGCAAGACCGGGCGCAGGATGTGACCGTCGTCTAGCGTCATGCTCGGGCTTGACCCGAGCATCTCGGAAACCAGCTTCCTCTGGTCATGAGATTCTCGGGTCAAGCCCGAGAATGACGAGCAGGATCAGGGGAGGAGCACCGTCGAGCCGGTCGTGCCGCGCGATTCGAGCGCGCGATGGGCATCCGCCGCGTCCTTCAATGGGAAGGTGGCGTTGACCGGTACCGTGACCTTGCCGGAGAGCACCGCGTCGAACAGGTTCTTCGCCATCGCCACCATGGTTTCGCGCTTCGCGGTGTGGGTGTTCAGCGTCGGGCGGGTGACATAGAGCGAGCCCTTGGCCGAGAGGATGCCGAGATTGAAGGCGTCGACCGGGCCGGAGGCGTTGCCGAAGGAGACCATCAGGCCGAAGGGCTTCAGCGTGTCGAGCGACTTCATGAAGGTGTCCTTGCCGACGCCGTCATAGACCACGTCGCAGAGCTTGCCGCCGGTGATCTCCTTCACCCGCGCCGCGAAATCCTCCTCGCGATAGTTGATGACATGGTCGGCCTTGTGCGCCTTCGCCAGCTCCGCCTTTGCCTGCGAGCCGACCGTGCCGATCACGGTCGCGCCCAGAGCCTTGCCCCATTGGCAGAGGATCAGGCCGGTCGCCCCGGCCGCCGCATGGACCAGGATGGTGTCGCCCGGCTTCACCTTGTAGGTCCGGTGCAGCAGGTACTCGGCGGTCAGCCCCTTCAGCATCATGCTGGCGGCGGCCTCGTAGGAGATGCCCTCCGGCAGCGCGACGACCGAGGCCGCCGGCACGATGCGCTCCTCGGCATAGGCGCCGTGCGCCGCGACGACCGCGACGCGATCCCCGACCTTGAACTCGGTGACATTCGGCCCGACCGCCAGCACGTCGCCGGCGCTCTCATTGCCCAGGGTGAAAGGCAGTTGCGGCGCAGGATAGAGCCCCGAGCGGAAATAGGTGTCGATGAAATTGAGGCCGATGGCGCGGTTGCGGATGAGAATCTCGCCCGGCCCGGGCTGCGGCAGCGTGACGTCCTCGAACGCCAGAACGTCCGGGCCGCCGGTTTTATGCACGCGAATGGCTTTGACCATGGAAGACATCTCCCTCGAATGAATGCCCCGACCATAGTTCATCGCGCGGGAAAGCAGCATCCTCGGCAAATGCAGACGCACCTTGCGACTTTGCGGCCCGTGRCCAAAACGCCGTGCATCGGATAGCGAGGGATCATGAGCATGCATGCCGGGGCCTCGGTCGATATCGCCATCGTGGGAGCGGGCCCGGTCGGGCTCGCCGCGGCGCTCGCATTGGCGAGCGAGGGCCGCAGCGTCGCGCTGCTCGGCCCGCTGGCGACGCCCCGCGACGGGCGCACCGTCGCGCTGCTCGACAGTTCGTGGCGCCTGCTCGCCGAACTCGGCCTGCAGGATGCGTTGCTGGAGAAGGCGGCGCCGCTTGCCGTGATGCGGCTGGTCGACGACAGCGGCAGCCTGTTCCGGCAGCCGCCGGTGGAGTTCCGCGCTTCGGAGATCGGGCTCGAGGCCTTCGGCTGGAACATCGAGAACGCCGATCTGACCGAGGTGCTGACCGAGACCGCCCGGCAACGCGCCGGCCTGCGGCTGCTGCCGGGCCTTGTCCGCTCGATCGAGCCCGCCGCCGATTCCGTGCGGCTTTCCGGAGACGGCTTTGCGTCGCTCAACGCGCGTCTGGTCGTAGGCGCGGACGGGCGCAACTCGCAGGTCCGCGCCGTCGCGGGGATTGCAAGCCGCGACTGGCGCTATCCGCAGGTGGCGCTGACCGGCATTCTCACGCATGCCCGCGACCATCGCGAGATCTCGACCGAATTCCATACGCGCCAGGGGCCGTGCACGCTCGTTCCCCTGCCTGGCCGGCGCTCCTCGCTGGTCTGGCTGCTCGAGCCCGAGGCGGCGGAGGCCGTCGCGGCCCTCGACGATGCCGCTTTCGCCCGGCGGGTCGAGACACAGGTGCAGTCGCTGCTCGGCGCGATGAGCGTCGCGGGGCCGCGCGGACGCATCCCGATGGGGGGGCTCTCGGTGGATCGCTTCGCAGCCGGCCGCATGGCGCTGATCGGCGAGGCCGCGCATGTCTTCCCGCCGATCGGGGCGCAGGGGCTCAATCTCGGCCTGCGCGACGTCGCGGCACTGCGCGATGCGGTCGCGGAGCGTGACGATCCGGGCGCGGAAGGGGCAATGACCGCCTATGACGCGGCGCGGCGCACCGATGTCCGGTTGCGGACGGGCGCCGTCGATGCGCTCAACCGAACCCTCCTAAGCGATCTGCTGCCGGCCGATCTGATGCGTGGCGCGGGCCTGCTGGCGCTGTCGCGGATCGGGCCGTTGCGCCGCTTCGTCATGCGGCAAGGGCTGGCGGGCGGCGCGGCGCGGTAAGATCCAGGCGTCATGCCCGGGCCTGACCCAAGCGCTTTTCGTCGGACGGCGCCCCGGCGCGCCTTCCAGAGCGAGCTTATTTTGCACGGAACCGCGCGGTCATCCCGGGCCTGACCCGGGATCCATGCCGGAGCATTGCCGATCAGGGTTCAGGCATGGATCCCGGATCTCCGCTTCGCTCCGTCCGGGATGACGCAGCTCTTCCGTGAAAACGCAACAGACTCCAGCCCGAACTTCTCGGGTCTGCGCCTCGCTGCGCCCGAGAATGACGGTCCAGAGTTCCGTCACTGTTCTCCCAGCACGATCCTGGTATCGGCGCCGCTTGCCGCGACTTGCCGCGTCTCGGCGGCCTTGTCCCGAAACACCGGCGCCAGCGGCAAAGGCGTCGAGACGAGCCGGCGCCCGCCCGGCTCCTGTGCCTGGGCGTCGAGCAGGCCGCGCGCCGTGACATGCGGGTCGGCGACCGCCTCCTCCAGCGTGCGGACCACGGTGCAGCAGCAGTCGAGCGGCTCCAGATGGGTGCGCCAATGCGCGGCGCTCTCGCCGGCGACGATCGTGGCGATGGCGGCGCGCGTCGCTTGCGGGTTGCGGCGGTCGTCGCGCAGGGTCTCGTCGAGGCCGATGCCCTCGCAGAAGCCCCGCCAGAATTTCGGCTCCAGCGCCCCGACGGCAAGAAACCAGCCATCGGCCGTGGCATAGAGGCCGTAGCGCGGGCTCGCGCCCGTCAAAAGCGCCTCGCCGCCATCCGGGAAGGAGCCGGTCGCCTGGCCCTGCGCCAGCCCGTACCAGGCGAAGGTCGGCATGGCGTCGGCCATGGCGATGTCGAGATGGCAGCCCTGCCCGCTTCGCTCGCGCTGGCGCAGCGCCAGCAGGATGTTGAGCACGGCCGGCATGGTGCCGCCGGCGATGTCGGCGACCAGCGGCGGTGGCAGCGGCGGGGCGGCGCCACGCTGCAGCGACTGGCCGAGCAGGCCGCCGACCGCCTGGTAGTTGATGTCGTGGCCCGCCTCCTGCGCGCGCGGCCCGTCCTGGCCGTAGCCGCTGATCGAACAGTAGATCAGGCGCGGATTGAGCGCGGCCAGCGCTTCGTAGCCGAAGCCGAGGCGCTCCATCACGCCCGGCCGGAACTGCTCGATCAGGATGTCGGCCTGCGCGACCAGCGGCTTCAGCCGCTCCAGCGCATCGGGCGCCTTCAAATCGAGCTCGACGCTCTGCTTGCCGCGATTGAGCACGGCGAAGGGAGCGGACGTCTCGCCGAAGCGCGGCGGAAAGCCGCGCATGTCCTCGCCGCCCGGCCGCTCGATCTTGATCACCCGCGCCCCGGCTTCGGAGAGAAACAGGCTCGCCAGCGGGCCGGGCAGCAGGGTCGAGAAGTCGAGAACCAGCAGATCGTCCAGCGGCAGCATGGGCGGCTTTCTCAGTGGAAGAGATCGGCCGCTATCCTGCCTGTCTTCACCAGCCACAGGAAGCCCGKCAGCGTSAYCATCGAGACGATGGTGCCGACGAGGATGCAGGCCGAGGCGCGCTCGACGCCGACCCTGTACTGCGTCGAGATGACGAAGATGTTCAGCGCCGGCGGTAGCGCCGCCATGATGAGCGCGACATAGATCCAGTTCGCCGGAATGCCGCCGACGGCCGAGAGCAACAGCCAGACCAGCAGCGGGTGCAGCAGGAGCTTGATGACGACGAGACCCGGCACCTCGCCCGGCATCGACTTCATCGGCCTCAGCGCCACCGTGACGCCAAGCAGGAAGAGCGCGCAGGGCGCCGCCGCCTGCGAGAGCCAGAGCGTCATCCGGTCGATCGCAGTGGGGAGCTCGAACTTGAGATAGCTCGCCAACACGCCGGCCAGTGTCGCGACATTGAAGGGATGGGTCAGCACCCGCCAGACCACCTCGCGCAGCGTGGCGGCGAGGCTGCGTTTCTCGACGCCCGCGAAAGCCATCAGGAGCGGCACGAGCGAAAACAGCAGGACGCTGTCGAAGACGAAGATCAGCACGACCGGGGCGCTGGCCTCCGGCCCGAGCGCAGCCAGGATCAGGGGCGGCCCCATATAGCCGATGTTGGAATAGGCGCCCGCGACGCCCTGCATCACGGCCTGGGGCATGTTGCCATGCGCATGCTTGAGCCCGAGCGCGAAGGAGAGACAGAAGGCGCAGAAGGTCGCCGTGGTGGTGCAGGCGATGAACTTCCAATTGGCGAGCTCGCTCAACGGCTTGTCGGCGATCAGCCGATAGAACAAGGGCGGCAGCGCTACATAGATCAGGAAGAACTGCAGCCAGGCGAGCCCCTCCTCCGGCAATTGCTTCCAGCGGCCGATGACGAAGCCGAGCAGGATCAGCCCGAAAAAGGGCGCGACCAGATTGAAGATGCTGAGAAGGTCGGCCATCGCGAAACGTTCGGATCCTTATGGGTACCGACCGAACCGGCCGGGTGA
>NZ_JBFRDQ010000010.1:0-39151 GCF_052113865.1 Allobosea sp. TAB14
CGGAGGGCCTGGTCGCCGTCACCATCGGCTCGCTGTTCGGCATCGCCGGCGTGCCGATCATGGGGGCGCTGGCCGATCGCATCGGCAGCGCCAAGGTTTATGCCGGCGGGGCTCTGTTCGTGCTCCTCCTGGCCTATCCGCTGTTCTGGATGTTCGACACGCACAGCGTGGTCTGGTCCACGGTGGGCATCGGCCTGGGCTACGGCATCGGCTTCGGGGCGATGGCGGGCGCGCAGGGCGCGTTCCTGGCGAACCTGTTCCCGACGCGCTATCGCTTTTCCGGTCTCGCCATGTCGCGTGAGCTCAACGGCGTGCTCGTCGCGGGCCCCACGCCGCTGATCGCGGCATCGCTGGTCGCAGCTGCGGGCGGCAAGCCGACCCTGGTGGCCGCCTATCTGATGGCCTGCTGCGCCCTGACGATCATCGCGGTCCTGGTGATCAAGCATCGCTCGGTCCACGACTGAGCCCCAACGCCCCGCACGGGCTCGGCTTGCGCGAGCTCGTGCGGATGCTCCGGCTTTGCGAAAGCCGCCGCGCCTTCAGCCGACCTTGCCGTAGCCCGCGAATTTCGCCGAGACCCGCGCCATCTCCTCGGTGTCGAGGATGACCGGCTCGAGCCCCGCGGCGAGGATGTCGAGATACTGCCCGGCGAGGTTCTCGACCTCGGCGACGATCTGATGCGCGCCGGCAAGCGAGCCGCCGAGCGCGATGACGCCGTGATTGGCGAGCAGCACAGCCTTGCGCCCCTCCAGCGCCTGCACCGCATTGGTGGCAAGCTCGGGCGTGCCGAAGGTCGCATAATCGGCGCAGCGCACATCCGCCCCGCCGCAGAGCGCGATCATGTAGTGGAAGGCCGGAATGCCGCGCCGCGTGCAGGAGAGCGCCGTCGCGCGCGGCGAATGGGTGTGCACGATCGCCTGCGCATCCGGCCGCGCCTTGTAGATCTCGACATGGAACGGCCATTCCGAGGACGGCTTGCGCGCGCCCGAAAGCACCGCGCCGTCGAGCGAAAGATGGATCAGATTCTCCGGCTTGGTCTGTGCATAGGGCAGCCCGGACGGCGTGATCAGCAAACCGCCTTCGAAGCGCGCCGAGACATTGCCGGATTTCGAGGGACAAAAACCCGCACGGTCGATCGCCTGCGCGACCGCGACGATCTCTGCCCGCAACGCCTGCTCGTTCATGCCGCCGCTCCACACGCCAGATCCGGGAACAGCCCCGCCAGCCCCTCGCTGCTCGCGGCGCAGACCCCACGCTCGGTGATCAGCCCCGTCACCAGCCGCGCCGGCGTGACGTCGAAGGCCGGGTTCGCCACCGCGCTGCCCGGCGCCACGACCCTGACCGCTCTCACCTCGCCATCCTCCGCCAGCCCGGCGAGATGCGTGACCTCGCGGCCGGCGCGCTCCTCGATCGGAATATCGCGCAGGCCGTCGCGAATGCTCCAGTCGATCGTCGGCGAGGGCAGCGCGACATAGAAMGGCACGCCGTTGTCATGCGCYGCCAGCGCCTTGAGATAGGTGCCGATCTTGTTGGCGACATCGCCGGCGGCCGTGGTGCGGTCAGTCCCGACGATGACGAGATCGACCTGCCCGCGCTGCATCAGATGGCCGCCGGCATTGTCGGTGATCACGGTATGCGGCACGCCATGGGCGCCGAGCTCATAGGCCGTCAATGCCGCGCCCTGGTTGCGCGGGCGCGTCTCATCGACCCAGACATGGACCGGAATGCCGGCATCATGGGCCAGATAGATCGGCGCCAGCGCCGTGCCCCAGTCCACCGTGGCGATCCAGCCGGCATTGCAATGGGTCAGGATATTGACGGGCTGGCCCGCCAGCTTGCGCGCCGCGATCTCGCGGACCAACGGCAGGCCGTGCCCGCCGATGGCGCGGCAGAGCGCGACATCCTCGTCGCAGATCGCGGCCGCCTCGGTATAGGCAGCCTCGACGCGGGCGGCCGGAGCGAGCTGCGTCAGCACGCGCCGCATGCGCGCGAGCGCCCAGCGCAGATTGACCGCCGTCGGGCGCGTGGCGCCAAGGAGGGCCAACGCCGCGTCCAGAGCCGTGTCGGACGCGTCGGCCCGCATCGCCAGCGCCACGCCATAGGCGGCCGTTGCGCCGATCAGCGGCGCGCCGCGCACCACCATGTTGCGGATCGCGTCGGCGGCCTGCTCGGCCGAACCGAGCGCCACCGTCTCGAAGCGGAAAGGCAGCCGCGTCTGGTCGATGACGACGACGCGCCAGCCATCCTGTGCGAGCCAGATCGTCCGGTAATGCTGGCCATTGATCTTCATTGTCTGCGCTCAATGCCCGCTGAAGGAGACCAGCGTCCGGACCGGCACGCCGAGCCGGCGGATCTTGTCGGCCCCGCCGAGCTCCGGCAGGTCGACGATGAAGCACGCCGCCACCACCTCGGCGCCGAGCCTCGTCAGGAGATTGACCGCGCCTTCCGCCGTGCCGCCGGTCGCGATCAGGTCGTCGACGAGCAGGACGCGCTCGCCCGGCTGCACCGCGTCGCGATGCACCTCGATCTCATCGGTGCCGTATTCGAGCGCATAGGTCACGCGCAACGTCTCGCCCGGCAGCTTGCCCTTCTTGCGCACCGGGATGAAGCCGGCCGAAAGCTGGTGCGCCACCGCGCCGCCAAGGATGAAGCCCCGCGCCTCGATGCCGGCGATCTTGGCGATCTTTAAGCCCGCGAAGGGCTGCACCAGCTCGTCCACCGCGCGCCGGAAGGCGCGCGCATCGCCGAGCAGCGTGGTGATGTCGCGAAAGATGATGCCGGGCCGCGGATAATCCGGGATGGCACGGATCGTGTCGGCGAGATTCATGGGCGGCATCCCGGGCGCGTGGTCGAGCGCCTTGGTCGGACGCCCGGCCCGCTTCGTCAAGGGTGCGGCCATCACGCGCTCTTGAGCACCCGTCCGGCGATGGCGTCGAGCCTGGCCAACAGGGYCGGATCGCGGAAGGCAGGCGCCGTGATGATCGCGTTGTCGAGAGCGTTGTGCGAGCCGGCCGGACAGGGCTCGCGCTCGGCCGGGAAATCCGCGGCCAGGCGAGCGACGAGGCGGCGCGCCTTGTCGGCGTTCTCATGCAGCACCGCGACGACGGAGGCGACGTCGACCGCGCCATGCAGCTCGTGCCAGCAATCGTAATCCGTCACCATCGCGACGGTGGCGTAGGTGATCTCGGCCTCGCGCGCGAGCTTGGCCTCGGGCATCGCCGTCATGCCGATCAGGTCATAGCCGAGCCCGCGATAGGTCATCGATTCGGCATAGGTCGAGAATTGCGGCCCTTCCATCGTCACCAGCGTGCCGCCCCGAACGAAGGGCAGTTCCTCCGCTTCAGCCGCTTCGGCGAGCCGGTTCTGCAGACCCGGCCCCACCGGATGGGCGACGGAGACATGGGCGACGCAGCCCTTGCCGAAGAAGGAACTCTCGCGCCGGCTGGTACGGTCGACGAACTGGTCGACCAGCACGAAGAGCCCCGGATAGAGCTCGGCCTTGTAGGAGCCGCAGGCCGAGAGCGAGACGAGATCGGTCACGCCCGCCCGCTTCAGCACGTCGATATTGGCGCGGTAGTTGATGTCGGAGGGAGACAGCGCATGGCCCCGCCCGTGCCGCGGCAGGAAGACGATCTTCGTCGAGCCGATCCGGCCGATCCGCAGCGCATCGGAAGGTTCGCCCCAGGGGCTCTCGATCCGCTCCTCGCGGATATCCGTYAGGCCCGGCAGATCGTAGATGCCCGATCCGCCGATGATTCCGAGTACGGCTTCGCTCATGAATGCTTCCCTCAAGCATCGGCCGAAAGGTGGAAGCCACTTTTCGGGGACAACCGATGCGGTAACAAATAGGTCGATCGCCGTTGCCGCGCCCGACAGGACACACGGCGTTCCGGTGCGGGCGCGGAAGGGATCACCTTTCGATGACGCTCGCAATACAGGACCCGCAAGATGGGCGGAAACGGAGGCCCCAAAAGAAAAAGGCCCCGCCGAGCGGAGCCTTTTCCAGAAGGATGTCCTGTTGCCTCAATGGGCGGGCGAGCCATCCGGCATGCGCGACCAGATCTTCTTCTTGCTGAAGTAGAGCAGGAAGGCGAGGATCACGAGGAAGGGCATGAACCACAGCGCGATGCGCTTGCGCTGCTCCATATGGGGCTCCGCCATCCAGACCATGAAGGCGGCGACGTCGCGCGCGTACTGGTCGACCGTCTCGGGCACTTGCGGCTTGCCGTCCGCGCCCTTCGGATATTCGACCTGGCCATCCGAAAGCGGCTTCGGCATCGCGATCAGGTGGCCGGGCATGTATTCGTTGTAGTTCTGCCCGGGCAGGAGGGCCTGGAAGCCGGCGGGCGGCTCCTTGTAGCCGACCATCAGGGCGTGGATGTAGTCCGGGCCCTGCTCCTGATACTGGGTGAAGATGTCGAAGATGAAGCGCGGGAAGCCGCGCTCATAGGTGCGCGCCTTGGCCAGAACCGAGAAGTCCGGCGGATAGGCGCCGCCCTGGGCCGCACGGGCCGCCTGCTCGTTCGGGAAGGGCGAGGGGAAACGATCCGCCGGGCGGCCCGGCCGGTCGAACATCTCGCCCGTCTCGTTCGGGCCGTCCTTGATCTGGTAGGTCGCCGCGAGCGCCGCAACCTGGCCGGGCGTGAATTCGGGGCCGCCGGGCTCCGACAGGTTGCGGAAGGCGACGAGGCTGGCGCCGTGGCAGCTCGAGCAGACTTCCTTGTAGACCTTGAAGCCGCGCTGGAGCTGCGCCCGGTCGAACTTGCCGAGCGGGCCCGAGAAGCTCCAGCTGAGCTGCGGCGGCTCGACACGACCTTCCGCCGCGTGGGCGGCCGGAAGCGACAGTGCCGTGAAGGCAAGGCCGGCGGCGAGACCCGTCAGGGCCAGACGAAACGATGTTCTGCTCATGGTTCCGTCAGCCCTTGACGTTCGGTTCGGCAGCGGTGGCGGCCGCCATGCGGACGGCCGAGCCGTTCTTGGCGGAGGCCAGCACGGAGTCGGCGATCGAGGTCGGCAGCGCCTTCGGACGCTCGAACAGGCCGACGACGAACAGCGCGACGAAGAAGCCGAAATACAGCACGGTGAAGATCTGCGAGGCGATGACGTAGCCGCCCTCCGGCGGCATCGCGCCGAGATAGCCGAGCCCGATGCAGACGATGACCCAGGCCCAGAACACGGAACGGTGTCCTTCTCGACGTTCTTCACCTCGACGCCGGTCGGGTTGTTCTGTCCGACGACGTGCAGCGCCCAGATGTGCAGCCCGACGACGCCGAAGATCATGAACGGCAGCAGGTAGTGCAGCGAGAAGAAGCGGTTCAGCGTCGGGTTGTCGACCGAGTAGCCGCCCCAGAGATAGGTCACGATCGTCTCGCCGACCACCGGCAGGGCCGAGAACAGGTTGGTGATGACGGTCGCGCCCCAGAAGGACATCTGGCCCCAGGGCAGCACGTAGCCCATGAAGGCCGTGGCCATCATCAAAAGGAAGATGACGACGCCGAGGATCCAGAGCACCTCGCGCGGGGCCTTGTACGAGCCGTAATAGATGCCGCGGAAGATATGCACGTAGACCGCGACGAAGAACATCGAGGCGCCGTTGGAGTGCAGGTAGCGCAGCAGCCATCCGTAGTTCACGTCGCGCATGATGTGCTCGACGGAGTTGAAGGCCATCGTCGCATGCGGCGTGTAGTGCATCACCAGGATGACGCCGGTGATGATCTGCGCCACCAGCATGAACACCAGGATGCCGCCGAAGGTCCACAGGTAGTTCAGGTTGCGCGGAACCGGATAGGACACCGCCGAATCATGAGCCAGCCGGATGATCGGCAGGCGCGCGTCGAGCCAGCGCTCGATGCCGGTCTTCGGAACGTATGAACTGTGACCACTCATGAAGAATGCCTCAAGGCTGTCTCAATCTGTCGGGAAAGCGTCGAGCGCATCGCTCAGCCGATCTTGATCTTGGTGTCCGCCGTGAAGGCATAGGGCGGAACCGGCAGGTTGAGCGGTGCCGGGCCCTTGCGAATGCGGCCGGAGGAATCGTAGTGCGAGCCATGGCAGGGGCAGAACCAGCCGTCGAAATCGCCCTTCGACTCGCCCGGAGCGGTGCCGAGCGGAATGCAGCCGAGATGGGTGCAGTTGCCGAAGACGATGAGATACTGCTCGTGGCCGGCCTTGGTGCGCTGCTGGTCGGTCTGCGGGTCGCGCAGCGTGCTGACGTCGACGGCGAGCGCCTCGTCGATCTCCTTCTTGGTGCGGTGGCGCACGAAGATGGGCTTGCCGCGCCAGAAGATCTTGATCGCCTGGCCAGCCGCGATCGGCGCCAGATCGACATCGACCGGCGCGCCGGCCGCGATGGTCTGGGCGTCGGGCGCGAGCTGGCTGATCAGCGGAACGACGATGGAGCCGGCCGCGACCGCGCCGGCGGCGCCGGTCGCGAGCAGCAGGAAGTCGCGGCGGGTTGTTCCGGTCGATGTATCGGTCGCGTGCGCCACGATCCAATCCCTCATACGTCTTGCGAGCTGGAACAGCTCGAAATTGTCGCCTGTCGCCCTCATAGGGGCGCGTCGCAACCTCCGCAATGCGGCGGTGCGTCACCTTGGGCTCTTTGACATGCAGATTTGACGAAGTCTACTGTCGCGAGCGTCCCGTCAGCGCATGGCGCACAGGCGGCTGGCGAGGGCTCAGACCGCGAGCTTCTCCGGATCGGCCGCGGCCAGGAATCCGCCGGACTGGCGGGCCCAGAGCCGGGCATAGAGCCCACCACGCGCGATCAGCTCCTCATGGCTGCCGACATCGACGATCCGGCCCTTGTCGAGCACGATCAGCCGGTCGAGCGCCGCGATGGTCGAGAGTCGGTGCGCGATCGCGATCACCGTCTTGCCCTGCATCAGCGCCGCGAGCTGCTGCTGGATCGCGGCCTCGACCTCCGAATCGAGTGCCGAGGTCGCCTCGTCGAGGATCAGGATCGGTGCGTCCTTCAACAGCACGCGGGCAATCGCGATGCGCTGGCGCTGGCCGCCGGAGAGCTTCACCCCGCGCTCGCCGACACGCGAATCGAAGCCCTTGCGGCCGTCCTGGTCGTGCAGGCCGACAATGAAGTCATGCGCCTCGGCTTGCGTCGCCGCGGTCGCGATCTCGGCCTCGCCCGCGCCGATGCGGCCATAGGCGATGTTGTCGCCGATCGAACGGTGCAGCAGCGAATTGTCCTGCGTCACCATGCCAATCTGGGCCCGCAGCGAATCCTGCGTGACATGGGCGATGTCCTGCCCGTCGATCAGGATGCGCCCGCCCTCGAGCGGGTAGAGCCTGAGCAGCAGGTTCACCAGGGTCGACTTGCCCGCGCCGGAGGGGCCAACAAGCCCGACGCGCTCGCCGGGCTTGATCGACAGGTCGAGCCCGTCGAACAGCCCGTCCCCCTTGCCGTAGTTGAAGCGGATCTTGTCCAAGCGGATCGCCCCTTCGTCGATCACCAGCGGCACGGCGCCGGGTGCATCCGGCAGGTCGTGCGGCTTGGCGATCGTCTCCATGCTCTCCTGCACCGAGCCGATATTCTCGAAGATGCCGCGCACGAGATGGATCAGCCAGCTCGACATCTGCACGAGGCGCAGCACCAGGCCGATGGCCGCCGCGACCGCGCCGGGCGTCATCTCGCCATGGCTCCACAACCAGAGCGCCAGCCACGCCGTCGCCACGACGAGCAGGCTGTTCATCGTCTGCAGGATGACGCTGACGCCCGTGATCAGGCGCGAGAGATTGAGGAAGGATTCGTTCCACCATCCCAGCGATTCGCGCACGGCCGAACGCTCGGCATCGGCCCGCGCGAACAGCTTCACCGTCAGGATRTTGGTATAGGAATCGACGATGCGCCCCGTCGTGCWGGARCGSCCSAGCGARTTCGCCTCSGAGCGCTTCTTSGCSCGYGGCACGAAATAGATCAGCAGCRCGRCATAGGCACCGAGCCAGGCGACGACCGGCAGCGCGAGCCACAGGCTGGTCTTGCCGAAGAAGCCGATGGCGACCGAGGCGAAGACGAGCGCGTACCAGAGATCGTCGATGACCTCGATGGTCGCGCCGCGGATCGATTGTCCCGCCTGGATGACGCGGGCCGAGAGCCGCCCGGCGAAATCGTTCTGGAAATAGGAGAGCGCGTGGCCGAGCGTGTAGACATGGTTGCGCCAGCGGATCTGGTTGGTGATCTGCGGCACCACGACCTGGTCGACGATGGCGTGGTTGGCGAAATAGATCAGCGGCCGCACCACGACGAGCAGGAAGGCCGCCCCCGCGAGCACCCAGCCATGGTCGCGGAAGATCGTCTCGGGCGACTGGGTCGAGAGCAGGTCGACGAACCAGCCGACCATCAGATACATCGCCGCCTCGATGCCGCTGAAGCCGAGGCCGGTGATCATGATCACCGCCATCCAACCCTTCACGCCCCTGATGTGATGCCACATGAACGGCCAGACGCCGCGCGGCGGCGTCTCCCGCTCGTCGAAGGGAGCGAAGACGTCGATGCGGCTCTCGAGCCAGCGGAAAAGCGATGCGAACATGGACCGCCCTCCTCTGGGTCGATATCGCGGCGAAATTTAGAGCGAGATATGGGTTCGATTCAGACCGAAGACCACCCTGCTTGACGCATGTCGGCCCGCCAGCCCATGACAGCAGCCCGATGACAGCCATTGTTCTCCGCCTCGCGCTCTTCCAGCCGGACATTCCGCAGAACGCCGGCACGATGATCCGCATGGCGGCCTGTCTCGGCCTCGCCGTCGATATCGTCGAGCCGGCGGCCTTCGATGTCTCGGACCGGCATTTCCGCCGCTCGGGCATGGACTATCTCGAGCGCGCCACCGTGGCGCGCCATGATTCCTTCAGAGCTTTCGAGGAATGGCGCCGGGCGGAAGGACGCCGGCTCGTGCTGGCCGAGACGGATGGCGATGTCGCCCTGCCGGATTTCGCCTTCCGGCCGAACGACATCGTCATGGTCGGGCGCGAATCCGCCGGCGTGACGCCTGAGGTGCGCGAGGCGGCGCAGGCGAGCCTGCATATCCCGATGCGCCCCGGTTTGCGCTCGATCAATGTCGCGCTGGCCGCCGCGATGGTAATGGGCGAGGCATTGCGACAGACAGGCGGCTTTCCCGGCCGCGCAGAAGCCAACCGGACCGATCATGAGCACGCGCCGCCCCGCTGAAACCTCCGCTCCCGTCGATGCTGCCGCCGTCGCCGCGCTGAAGCCACGCGCGGCGGCCTGGTTCGCGGATCTGCGCGACCAGATCTGCGCGGCCTTCGAGCAAATTGAGGACGAGGCCGCCGGTCCCTTCGCGCCCGAGGCCGATGCCACGCCCGGTCGCTTCGCCCGCAAGCCCTGGCAGCGCACCAATCACGACGGCGCGCCGGGCGGCGGCGGCGTGATGTCGATCATGAAGGGCCGCGTCTTCGAGAAGGTCGGCGTCCATGTCTCGACGGTGCATGGCAGCTTCCATCCCGACTTCGCCGGGCAGATTCCCGGCGCTGCGGACGATCCGCGCTTCCACGCCACGGGCATCTCGCTGATCGCCCACCCCTGGAACCCGAACGCCCCGACCGTCCACATGAACACGCGTTTCGTGGTGACGACGCGGCCTTGGTTCGGCGGCGGCGCCGATCTGACGCCGGTGCTCGACGCCCGCCGCACGCAGGACGATCCCGACAGCCGCGACTTCCACGCGGCGATGCGCCGGCCCTGCGATCGCTTCCCGAAGGTCGCGGATTATCAGAACTTCAAGGAGTGGTGCGACGAGTACTTCTTCCTGAAGCACCGCAACGAACCGCGCGGCATCGGCGGCATCTTCTACGATTATGTCTGGACCGGGGATGTCGAAGCCGACTTCGCCTTCACCCGCGCCGTCGGCGAGGCGTTTCTCGACATCTATCCGAACGTCCTATGCCGCAACATCGGCAAGCCCTGGACCGAGGCCCAGCGCCATGAGCAGCAGGTCCGGCGCGGCCGCTATGTCGAGTTCAACCTGCTCTATGACCGCGGCACGATCTTCGGCCTGAAGACCGGCGGCAACGTCGATTCCATCCTGTCCTCGATGCCGCCGACGGTGCGCTGGCCGTAAGGGGCGCGGCCTCGCCAAGCGGGGCACGGGGAACCGGCGCTTACCGGGCCGACCTTACGATCTCTTCGACAAACCCCATCTGCTCATCCATGCCGGCCGGGCAGCCGGCCTCGATCCAGCCCCGCCGGGCTGCTTCCAGCAGCCGTCCGACACGGGGCCCGGGCGGGACGCCAAGCGCGACGACGTCCTTGCCCGTCGGCAGGAAGGGCGGCGTCCTGGCGAGCTCGGCGATGAGCCGCTGCACGTCATGTCCGGCCTCTTTCCCGGCCGAAGCGCTCAGCAGGACCAGTGCGGCGGCGACCGCAACGCTCCCCGTGCTTTGAGCGGCATGGCGCAGCGCGACGACCGGAGGCAGGCCCGGCCGCCCGCCGAGGCTTTCCAGCGCGGCGGCGATCCGCTCGATCCGGTCGAACTCCTCGTTGGACAGCCTCAATCGCTCGCGCAGCCTTACGGCGTCCTCGCTCACCGCGACCGACAGCGCCGCCAGCCGGAACGCCGGATGGACACCTTCGCCGCCATCCCCGGCCACAGCCGCGAAACGGGAGAGATGCGGCACCCCGCCGATCACCGGCATCAGCAGCCCGGCCCCCGCCATCGCCTGCAAGGTGGCCGAGGCGCCCGGCGCGACCAGCAGCTTCATCAGCTCCGCCCGCACCCGCTCCCGCGACAGGCCCCCGAGGCCTTCGCGCCCGGCGATACAGGCTGCGATCCCCTCGGAATCGGGTTCCCCTGCGCCATAGCGCGCATGAAAGCGGAAGAAGCGCAGGATGCGCAGGTAGTCTTCGCGAATGCGGGTCGCGGCATCGCCGATGAAGCGCACGCGGCGCGCGGCGAGGTCGGCCAGGCCGCCGCAATAGTCATGGACCCGGCCGTCCCGGTCGAGCCCGAGCGCATTGATGGTGAAGTCGCGTCGCGTCGCATCGGTGGTGAAGTCGCGGCCGAAGACGACCTTGGCCCGGCGTCCGTCGGTCTCGACATCCTGTCGCAGCGTCGTCACCTCGAAGCTCGCGCCGCCACCGACGAGCGTCACCGTGCCGTGCGCGATGCCGGTCGGCACGGCCTTGAAGCCCGCCGCCCGGCCGCGCCGGATCGTTTCCTTCGGCAGGGCGGTCGTGGCGAGATCGATATCGCTGATCGGCTCGCCGAGCAGCAGGTTGCGGATGGCACCGCCGACGATGCGGGTCTCCTCGCCCTCGCCGTTGAGCGCGGCGAGCAGGCGCACCAGAACCGGTCGCGCCAGGAAGGCCGCGATCCTGTCCTGTGCCGGAGCGTTCATCGGAACCGGCCGGGCACGAGCACGCCGTTCTCCATATGCGGCGGCTCGTAGGCGCCCTGGCTGCGCTTCGTCATGAAGCCCTCGACGGCGAGGATGCCGATCACCAGCGCGAGCCCGACGACCGCCAGCCAGAAGGCATGGCGGCTCCAGTGCTCGACATCGAAGGGGTTGCGCCGCCGGACGACGAGATAGCCCGCGAAGATGCAGAAGGGCAGGACGAAGAGCAGAACCTCTTCGATGATCGCGCGCAGCATTCTCTCGTCCTTCAGCCCGCCAGCCGCTCGTAAAGGTTACGAATGATGCCGGCGGTCGCGCCCCAGATATAGCGATCCCCGAAAGACATCGCATAGTAGGTGCGCATATGGCCCTGCCACTCGCGCCCCTCGCGCTTGTGGTTGGCGGGGTCGAGCAGGAAGGAGAGCGGGGTCTCGAAGGCCTCGTCGACCTCGTTGTGGTTGATCGTCAGCGAGAACGGTGGCTCGACCAGCGCGACCACCGGCACGATGCGGTAACCGGTTCCGGTCAGATAGGCGTCGAGGAAGCCGAGCGTGCGGACATGCTCGCGGGCAAGCCCGATCTCTTCCTCCGTCTCGCGCAGCGCCGTCACGACGGGCGAGCCATCGACGGCATCGACCCGTCCGCCCGGAAAGGCGACCTGCGCCGAATGGTTGCGCAAGGCCGCCGATCGCTGGGTGAGCAACACGGTCGGCCCCGCCGCGCGCGCCACCACGCCGATCAGCACGGCGGCGGGAACCGCCCGCTCCTCGTCGGGAATGGGCACGGGCTGCGGCTGGTTCTCATGGTCGCCGCGCGGCCGGGCGATCACGTCGCCGAGCAGAGGTGGCTCGGGCCGCAGGCGCTCCCGCGCCAGCGCCGCGAAGGCCTCGGCGCTGAGATTGAGGGCTTTCCCTGATGTCATGAGATATCGAGGCCCTCGATCTCGCTTGCGGGCAGCGCCGGATAGAAATGCCCCGCGGCCGCGATGCCGAACATTGCCTCGCCCGCGACCTCCCGCACCTCGCCGAGCGCCAGAAGGTCATAGGTCAAGGCCCGCGTCAGCCGGGCCCAGAGCCCGCGCCGGACATGCACATAAGGCTTCAGCCCGTCCTTGGCAGCCCGCTCGAAGCGCAGGCCATGCTCTGACCCGACGTTGAGTAGGTCGTCGACCTGCGTCCTGAAGGCCAGGCTACGCCCGTCGCCCTCACCGTCGACCTGCATCTCCACGGCCTGGAAAGGCGCATCGTCGACCCGGATGCGGATTTTTTCGACCGGGGTCACGAGAAAGTGCTCGTCGCCCTCGCGCTTGAGAACCGAGGAGAACAGCTTCACCAGCGCCGGCCGGCCGATCGGCGTACCCAGATAGAACCAGGTGCCGTCGGCGGCGATGCGCATGTCGAGATCGCCGCAAAAGGGCGGGTTCCAGCGCTCGACAGGCGGCAAGCCGCGCGGTTTGCCGGGCGTTCCGCTCCCGAGCGCCGCCATCAGCCTTTCCATCGCATTGCCCGGCGCCGTCATCGAAAGCCCCGCCGTTTTCGTCCGCGGCATATTGGTTGCATCGTGTTTCCGCCTTGAACTCCACATAATCGTGAAGCCGAGTTTATGTGTACCGCCGCAATCGGCGCTTGAGACTGCAAAACGGCCCGTCCACATTCAACGGTGGAACATGCCGTCGGGTTCGCGTCCTGCGATGTGCGTCCCGAAAGCAGCAAGGATGCAAGGGTGAAGGAGATCGACATGGCGGCGCAAGCCCGGGCAAACGAGAGCACTTCGCCGATCGACCTCGATACGGGCATCGTCGAGGCGGCCGAGGCCGCGCTCGGTGCCATCGGCTCGGCCCGCAAGGAGATCGGCCAGGTCATCTTCGGCCAGCAGAAGGTGGTCGATCTCTCGCTCATCACGCTGCTGGCCGGCGGCCACGGCCTGCTTGTCGGCGTGCCCGGCCTCGCCAAGACCAAGCTCGTCGAGGCGATGGGCACGGTGCTCGGCCTCTCGGCCCGGCGCGTGCAGTTCACGCCCGACCTGATGCCGTCCGACATCCTCGGCTCGGAGGTTCTCGACGAGTCGAGCGACGGCAAGCGCCATTTCCGCTTCATCAAGGGCCCGGTCTTCGCCCAGCTCCTGATGGCGGACGAAATCAACCGCGCGAGCCCGCGCACCCAGTCGGCCCTGCTGCAGGCGATGCAGGAGCACCACGTCACCGTCGCCGGCGAGCGCTACGACCTGCCCGCCCCCTTCCACGTGCTCGCCACCCAGAACCCGATCGAGCAGGAAGGCACCTATCCGCTGCCGGAAGCCCAGCTCGACCGCTTCCTGCTCGAGATCGATGTCGGCTATCCCGACCGCGAGGCCGAGCGGCGCATCCTGCTGGAGACCACCGGCGCCACCGAATA
Source organism: Allobosea sp. TAB14 (assembly GCF_052113865.1). Taxonomy (NCBI): domain Bacteria; kingdom Pseudomonadati; phylum Pseudomonadota; class Alphaproteobacteria; order Hyphomicrobiales; family Alloboseaceae; genus Allobosea; species Allobosea sp. TAB14. Next base: position 13,758 of record NZ_JBFRDQ010000010.1, read on the forward strand.
CAAGCCTTCGCAGGCGATGACGGCCGAGACTCTGATGTCGATCCAGCGGCTCGTCCGCCGTCTGCCGGTCGGCGATGCTGTGGTCGATGCCATCCTCGACCTCGTCCGTTCCGCGCGTCCCGGCGAGGGCGACGCGGCCATCACCGACAAGCTCGCCTGGGGCCCCGGCCCGCGCGCCAGCCAGTCGCTGACGCTGGCCGCCCGCGCCCGCGCGCTCGTCGAGGGCCGGCTCGCCCCCTCGGTCGACGACGTCGTCGCGCTGGCCGCCCCCGTCCTCAAGCATCGTGTCGCGCTGACCTTCGCCGCGCGCGCCGATGGCGAGACCGTCGAGGGCGTGATCGGCCGCTTGGTGGAACGGCTGGGATAGGCTGATGCTGCGCACGCGTGTCCTGAGTCAGACCGAGCGACAGCCGGCGAGGCCCGTCCTCACCGCTTCGCTCGACCTTGCCGCGCGCCTGCCCCGCCTTATCCTCGAAGCCCGCCGCGTCTCGGCCAGCGTCCATGGCATTCACGGTCGCCGCCGCGCCGGGCCGGGCGAAACCTTCTGGCAATACCGCCCGCTGGTCGCCGGCGAATCCGCCTCGCGCATCGACTGGCGCCGCTCGGCGCGTGACGGCCACCTCTTCGTGCGCGAGCGGGAATGGGAAGCCTCCCACACCGTCTGGCTCTGGATCGACCGCTCGGCTTCGATGGGCTTCGCCTCCTCGCTCGCCCTCACCTCCAAGATCGACCGCGCCCTCGTCTCCGGCTTCGCCCTGGCCGAGACGCTGGTCGAAGGCGGCGAGCGCGTCGGCCATCTCGGGCTGACCCGGCCGCTCGCCTCGCGCAACATCATCGAATTGCTCGCCCAGGCCATCGTCGCCGACCGCAAGAACGCGGAGGACGATCTGCCGCCAGCCATGCCGCTGCCGAGGCTCGCCGATGCGATCATCATCACCGATGGGCTCTCGCCCTCCGCCTCGCTGGCGCAGCGCATCGGCACCCTGTCGTCGAGCGGCGCGCGCGGCCATGTCCTGCTGATCGCCGACCCGATCGAGGAGACCTTCCCCTTCACCGGCCAGGCCGAGCTTTTCGACCTCGAGGACGGGCTGACCCTGCGCGTCGGCGATGCCGGTTCCTGGGGCGAGGAATATCGCCAGCGGCTCGCCGCCCATCGCGAGACGATCAGGGAGGCCTGCCGCAAGGCCGGCTGGACCTTGACACTCCACCGCACCGACCGGCCGGCGAGCGAAGGCGTGCTGCGCGTCGCCAGCCTCATTGCCGCCGCGCGCGGCGCTTCCGGCTTCTAGGGAGGGACGCGAGATGTTCGGCGCCCTGCCCCTGACCTTCTCCGCACCGCTGGCGCTGGCGGCGCTCGCCTTGCTGCCGGCACTCTGGCTGCTGCTGCGGGTGACGCCGCCGCGCCCGCGCCGCATCGACTTCCCGCCGCTCAAGATCATGGCCGACCTCGTCCCGAGGCGGGAGACGCCGGCGCATACGCCCTGGTGGCTGCTCGCCTTGCGGATGGCTGTGGCCGCGCTCGCCATCCTCGCGGTTGCCGGCCCGGTCTGGAATCCGCCCCGCGATGCCGGGCCGGCGCGCGGCCCGGTGCTGCTCCTCGTCGATAACGGCTTCGCTGCCGCGCCCGACTGGGCGGAGCGCATCGCCGTCGCCGAATCCCGCATCGCTGCCGCGACCCGCGAAGGCCGCACCGTCGCCGTGGTGGGCCTGGCCGAGAACCCGGCGGAAATCTCGCTGCTCGATCCACGCACCGCTCTCGAGCGCCTGCGGGCCATGACGCTCGAACCGCATGCGCCGGACCGCGCCGCCCACCTGCCCCGCATCGAGAATGTCCTGCGCAATGCGCCGGAGGCCGAGATCGTCTGGGTGTCGGACGGGCTCGCGATCGGCGACCCCGGCCCCTTCCTGTCCCGGCTGAAGCAGGTTGCCGGCAACCGCCGCCTCGCCATCCATGCCGGCCCGGCGATCCAGCTCGCGCTGGCGGCTCCCGAGAACCAGGCTGGAGCTCTCACGGTGAAGGTGCTGCGCCCGAACGCCGCCGCTCCCGCCACCGGCACAGTCCGCGCGCTCGACCTGAAAGGCTTGTCGCTCGGTGACGCCCCCTTCGTCTTCGAGGGCTCGGCGCTGGAAACCACCGCGCGCCTGACCCTGCCGATCGAGGTGCGCAACGCCGTCTCGCGTCTGGAGATCGCCGGCATCCGCAGCGCCGGAGCCGTCGCCCTGCTCGACGAGAGCTCGAAGCGCCGCCGCGTCGGCATCGTCTCGGGCACCACGGCCGACACCGCCCAGCCGCTGCTCTCCCCGACCTATTATGTCTCGCGCGCGCTCCAGCCCTTCGCCGAGATCCGCGAGCCGCGCCAGGGCTCGAACGACCCGATCGGCGAATTGCTGGCACAGAACCTCTCCGTGCTGGTGCTCGCCGATATCGGTGCGCTCGACCGCGAGACGACCGCGAAGATCGGCGATTTCGTGCAGCGTGGCGGCGTGCTGCTGCGCTTCGCCGGCCCGCGCCTGGCGGCCAGCTCCGACGAGTTGACCCCGGTCAAGCTGCGCCGCGGCGGGCGCACGCTCGGCGGCGGCCTCTCCTGGGACACGCCGCGCAAGCTCGCCGCCTTCACCCGCGAGAGCCCCTTCTTCGGCCTGACCATCGGCGCCGAGCTCCGCGTCAACCGCCAGATCCTGGCCGAGCCCGAGCCGAACCTCTCCCGCAAGACCTGGGCGGCGCTGGAGGACGGCACGCCGGTCGTCACCGGCGAGCACCGTGGCGACGGGCTCATCGCGATGTTCCACGTCACCGCCGACACCACCTGGTCGAACCTGCCGCTCTCCGGCCTCTTCGTCGAGATGCTGCGCAAGGTCGTCAATCTCGCCGGCGCCGGAACGACCGCCGACACGCAGGGCGAGGAAGTCCGGGCCGAGACGCTGTCGCCGACCCGCGTGCTCGACGGCCTCGGCCAGTTCCGCAGCCCGCCGGCGACGAGCCAGCCCGTCGCCCGCAACTTCGCCGGGCGTGCGACGCTGCTGCATCCGCCCGGCCTCTACGGCCCCACGGAAGGCTCCTTTGCCGTGAATGCGCTTGCCCCGAACGACAGGATCGCCGCGCTCGACCTTGCCAGCCTCGGCGCTCCCATCCTGCCGATCGACGAGCCGATCGCGCGCGACATCCGCCCGCCCCTGCTCGTCCTCGCCTTGCTGCTGCTGGTCGCCGACACGCTCGCGACGCTCTGGCTCGGCGGACGTCTCGGCTTCGGTCGTGCCCGCCGCACCGCCGCGCCGGCCGCGATCCTGCTCACGCTCGCCCTGGCCGGCGCCTTCCTTCCCGATCGCGCTGAAGCTCAGCCCGCCCCGGCGCAAACGCCATCCGCCGCACAGCAAGCCGCCCTTCCGCCAATCCCGCGCGAGCTCCTCGCCAATGGCGCGATGACGCGGCTCGCCTATGTCGTCACCGGCGACAGGGCGGTGGACGACATCTCGAAAGCCGGGCTGACGGGTCTGAACACCGTGCTCGGCGCCCGCACCGCGCTCGAACCGGGCGACCCCGTGGGTGTCAATGTCGAGCGTGACGAGCTCGCCTTCTTCCCCGTGCTCTACTGGCCGATCGTCGCCGGCCGCCCGATCCCCTCGGCCGAGACGCTGCGCAAGCTCGAAGCCTATATGAAGGGCGGCGGCCTCGTGATCTTCGACACGCGCGACGCCATGAGCGCCCGGCCCGGCGGCGGCACCACGCCCGAGGGCGACCAGCTCAAGCGCATGCTGCAGACGCTCGATATTCCCGAGCTCGAGCCCCTGCCCGCCGACCACGTCCTGACCAAGACCTTCTACATCCTGAACGGGCTGGTCGGCCGCTACGACACCGGCACCACCTGGGTCGAGACCCTGCCGCCCGCCGATGACGAAGGCCGCCGCCCGGCGCGCGCCGGAGACAACGTCTCGCCCATCGTCATCACCTCGAACGATCTCGCCGCCGCCTGGGCAATCGACCGGCGCGGTGAGGGGCTGGTCCCGCTCTCGGGCTCCGATCCGCGCCAGCGCGAGCTCGCCCTGCGCGCCGGCATCAATCTCGTGATGTATGCGCTGACCGGCAACTACAAGGCCGACCAGGTCCATGTCCCGGCTCTGCTCGAGAGGCTGGGGCAATAGCCATGTGGAGCTTCTCCTTCGCCCCGCTGATCCCGCTGCCGCTTTTGATCGGCCTCGCCGTGCTGGCGGCCGTCGCCGCAGGCGCGGCCATCGTGCTGGCCGGCCGCAGCGCCATCCTGCGCGCGCTCGCGCTGGCGGTGCTGGCCATCGCGCTCGCCGACCCCTCCCTGGTCTTCGAGGACCGCGAGCCGGTGAAGGACGTCGTCTCGGTCGTGGTCGACCGCTCGGCCTCGAACCGCCTCGCCGACCGCACGGCCCAGACCGACGCTGCCCTGGCCGATGTCGAACGGCAATTGCGCGGCATCCCCAATGTCGAGACCCGCATCGTCGACGTCCGCGACGCGCAGGGCACGAGCGACGGCACCCGCCTGTTCGAGGCGCTGACCAACAGCCTCGCCGACGTGCCTTCCGAACGCGTCGCCGGCGCCATCGCGATCACCGACGGCCTCGCCCATGATGCGCCGCCCAATGCCGAGGTGCTCGGCCTGCGCGCGCCGCTGCATGTCCTGACCACCGGCCGCAACGCCGAGATCGATCGCCGCATCGTGCTGGTCGATTCGCCGCGCTTCGGCATCGTCGGCAAGGACCAGATCATCCGCCTGCGCGTCGTCGACAAGGGCGGCCCCGGCCGCGCCGGGCTGACCATTCGTCGCGACGGCGAGATCGTCGCCCGTCGCGAGGTCGCGACCGGGCAGGTCGTGCAGGTGCCGGTGCGCATCGATCGCGGCGGGCCGAACGTCGTCGAGATCGAGGCCTCCCCGCTCGAKAACGARCTSACGCTYGCCAAYAAYCGCGCSGTCATCACSATCGAGGGAGTCAGGGACAAACTGCGCGTGCTGCTGGTCTCGGGCGAGCCGCATCCGGGCGAGCGCACATGGCGCAACCTGCTCAAGGCCGACGCCAATGTCGACCTCGTCCATTTCACCATCCTGCGTCCGCCGGAGAAGCAGGACGGTACGCCGATCAACGAATTGTCGCTGATCGCCTTTCCGACGCGCGAGCTGTTCCAGGTCAAGATCAAGGAATTCGACCTGATCATCTTCGACCGCTACGCCAACCAGTCGATCCTGCCGCTGGTCTAYTTCGACAACATCGTCCGCTATGTCCGCGAAGGCGGGGCGCTGCTCGTTGCCGCCGGCCCCGAATATGCCGGCGGCCAGACGCTCGCGCGCACGCCGCTCGGCCAGATCCTGCCGGCCGTGCCGGATGGCAGCGTCATCGACGAGGCCTATCGCGCCCGCGTCAGCGACCTCGGCAAGCGCCACCCCGTCACCCGCGACCTGCCGGGCTCGGAGGTCGATCCGCCGCGTTGGGGCGAGTGGCTGCGCATGGTCGGCGCACAGGCGCGAGCCGGTGCCGCCCCGGTGATGACCGGCCCCGGCGACCGCCCGCTCCTGATGCTCTCACGCGAGCAGAAGGGCCGTGTCGCGCTCTTCCTCTCCGACCATGAATGGCTCTGGGCCCGCGGCTTTCGCAATGGCGGCCCCTATCTCGACCTGCTCAGGCGCCTCAGCCACTGGCTGATGAAGGAGCCGGAGCTGGAGGAGGAGGCGCTGCGCGCCACCGCCCGCAACGGCATCGTCGAGGTCGAGCGCCAGACGCTGGGCGACAATCCCTCCCCCGTCACCATCACCGGCCCCGACGGTGGGTCGCGGCAGGTCGCGCTCGAAGCCGGACAGCCCGGTCTCTTCGCCGCCCGGATCCCGACGGACCAGCAGGGCCTTTATCGCCTCACCGCCGACAACCTCGCCGCCTTTGCCAGCGTCGGGCCGGAGAATCCGCGCGAGCTGATGGACGTGGTCAGCGATCCCAACGCGCTGCAGGTCCTGGCCCAGTCGACCGGCGGCTCCTCGCGCCGCATCGGCCATGAAGGCGATTCCGGCGTCAACGTTCCGCGCATCGTCCCGGTACGCTCCGGCAGCCAATTCGCCGGCGCCGACTGGATCGGCCTCAGGATCAGCGATTCCGGCATCGTCCGCGGCGTCCAGATCTCGCCGCTCTTCGTCGGTCTGATCGGGCTCGCGATCCTGTTCGGCGCGCTCGTCGCCGGCTGGCTCGGCGAGAGCGGAAGGCGCTTCAGGCGCGAGGGGTAGCCCGCAGCGGGCTCACCGCCCCGCGCCGCTGCGCCAGCACGCCCTCGACGAGCTCCAGCGCCAGGAAGCGCGAGGGATCGGCCGGGCCGGGCAGGATGAGCTGCCCCGGCGGAATGACCTTGAAGCCGAAGCGGGCGTAATAGGGCGCATCGCCGATCAGCATGACGAGATCGTGCCCGGCCGCGCGCGCCGCCTCGATCGAGCGGTTCATCAGCGCCGCGCCGATCCCCCTGCCCTCGAAGGCCGGATCGACCGTCAGCGGCCCGAGCATCAGCGCCGTATGTCCGCCGGCGGCGACCGGCGTCACCTTGACCGAGCCCACGAGGAAGGTGCCGACATGTGCCGCGAAGGACAAAGCCGGATCGGGCGGCACGCCTTCGCGCAGACGGAAGGCGGTGCGCGCGAAGCGGCCGGGGCCGAAGGCGCGCTCATGCAGCCGCTCGATGGCGGCCTGGTCCACGGGAAGCTCGTGGCGAATGGTCAAAGGCAGGGATGTCATGACGACCGGAGAAAACAGCAGCGGCGGGATAATGACGAAGGCCGGGCGCGCGGGCGCTCAGGCCGGGAGGCGCATTCAGCGCATCGGTCGTCGCAGGTCGCTCTGGCTGTGAAGGTCGTTCATCGAGCGCGCCTCTAGCAGAGCTTCGCATGGGCGTCCATCGCTTCCTGCGCAGCCATGGCCGGCTTGCCGCCTCGCAGCGATTGGTTTCAACTCCTCCTCGACCTGCAAGAGCAACGACAAGCGGGCGGGCCAGAGCATGCCGATGCGCAGACGCCTCCCCGAAAACGGAGGAAACCTCATGATGAACAAGCTGATGCGGGCGGGCATCGCGGCCCTGGCGGTCGCCTGCGCGCTGCCTGCGGGAGCCCAGCAGCAAGGCGGGCCGAACAAGGCTCCGCCGCGCGACGAATTCTTCTGGCTCGGCGAGATCAACAAGGCGAGCACCGTCATCAACAGCCAGGCGGGCCTGCTCGACAAGGCGCTCGCCCCCAAGATCGCACAGGGCATCGCGCGGGTGATCGAGGCCGGCAACCAGCCCGGCGCCAGGCGCCCCTCGACCGTCATCACCTTCGAGCCGCTGATGATCAAGGAGGCCGGTGTCGAGGTCACGCTGATCCATGCCGGCCGCTCAAGCCAGGACATGCACGCGACCTATCGCGCGGCGATCATGCGCGACCGGCTGCTGGCATTGGCCGACCAGCTCGGCAAGACCATGCGGACGATGGTCGAGCTGGCCGCGGCGCATCAAGGCACCATCGTCCCCAACTACACCAACGGCGTCGCCGCCCAGCCCAACAGCTATGGCCATTACCTGCTCGGCCTCGTCGCCGGCTTCGACAGGGACGCCCAGCGCATCCGCGAGTTCTACGCCCGGCTCGACCATTCGCCGATGGGCACGACCGTGCTCAACGGCACGAGCTGGCCGCTCGACCGCCAGCGCATGGCCAATTATCTCGGCTTCGGCGCCCTCGTCGACAACGCCTATGATGCCTCGCAGATCGCGGCCGCCGATCTGCCCGTCGAAGCGGGCTCCATCGTCACCGGCATCGCGCTCCATGCCGGCGGCTATATTCAGGACGTGATGACGCAATATGCGCAGCCACGCCCCTGGATTCTCCTGCGCGAAGAAGGCGGCACCACCGGCGGCGGCACCACCTATGTGTCGAGCGCCATGCCGCAGAAGCGCAATCCCGGCCTGCTCAACGGCACGCGCGAGCAGGCCTCGACAGCGCTCACATTGGCGATGGGCCCGGTCTTCAAGGCCCACAACATCCCGCCCGGCATGCCCGACGCCAAGGACGCCAAGGCCAACAGCGCGATGATCGACAGCGCCACGAGGACCCTTCAGGATCTCGACCGCATCCTGAAGGCGCTGGCGATCGATCCCGAACGGGCTCTGGACGAGCTCAACAGCGACTGGACCGCCTCCCAGGAACTCGCCGACGTGCTGATGCGGAGGTACAAGCTGCCCTTCCGCGCCGGGCACCATTTCGCCTCCGAGGTCGTCGATTACGCCAAGCTCAACGCCATCAAGCCGACCGATTTCCCCTATGCGCAGGCCCAGGCGATCTATCGCAAGGCCGCCGCCGAAATGCAGCTTTCGCCGGCCGAGCTGCCGATGAGCGAGGCCGAGTTTCGCGCGACGCTCGATCCCGTCGCCATCGTGRAGAACCGCGCCACCTCCGGCGGCCCGCAGCCGGCCGAAATGGAGCGCATGCTGCGCGAGGCCCGGCAGCGCCTCGACCAGCAGGATGGCTGGGTCAAGGAGAAGCGCGCGCGGATCGCCGATGCTCTCGCCAGGCTCGACGCGGATTTCACCGCGCTCGCCAGAAGCGCCAACTGACACGAGCGCGAACTGACGACCTTCGGGTGCCTTCCGGCCCGCCTTACCAATCGGCGGCCGGCGGCAGATCCTTGGCGATCTCCTCCAGCCGACGGCGCGTCCCGGCCGTCACGCCCTCCGGCAGATGGTCGAGCGGAAAGAACCCGGCCTCGGCGATCTCGCGATCGGGTCGCTTGACGCTATCCACGCGGAAGGCCCGCACGACATAGAGYGCGACATGGTCGCGCCGCGAGACGCGGCGGTTGAAATAGATGCCGTGCAGGCGGGGCGTGCCCGTCGGCGTGATGCAGGCCTCCTCCTGCAGCTCGCGCGCCAATGCGTCCAGGACCGTCTCCCCCACCTCGACCCCGCCGCCGGGAAGATGCCAGCCGGGAACATAGGTGTGGCGGATGAGGAAGACCTCGCCGGCTTCGCTGATCACGGCCACCCGCACCCCGAAGGTGACGCTGCGGACCAGCCGGAAATAAAGATGCAGCAGGCGCCCCAGCATCCGGCGCGCCCATGAAAGGCCGGGCTCTTCACGCATAGCCCTTTCGGGCGGTGATGGCTCCATCGGCTCGTTTTCCCATCCCAGATGAATTGTCTATGCAAAAACTGCATAACGGACGCGTTAGATTAACTCTGGCCCTGTCACAAACGCGCACCAAATGAGGGTGCATAGAAACGCCTGTCCGCTGGAACCCGAACCATGTTGCTCTCTTTCATCATCTCCCGCTTCAAGGCCAAGCCGGCCTATGTCTGGAAGCCCGCCGTCACGATGACCGATTCCCGCATCGTGTCCGAGCTCACCGGCGCTGCCAACTAAGATCACCTGTCCGCCCCGCCGACCGCGCTGAATTGCGCGCTTGACGGGGGGCCTGCCGTGAGGGCAAGCGCTGGAGCGTGTTCAAGCTCGCGCACCTGTCCGACCCGCATCTCGGCCCGCTGGCCGGGTTTTCTTTGCATCAGCTTCTCGGCAAGCGCGCGACCGGCTACGTCAACTGGCGCCGCAAGCGCCGGCATGCGCATGACATGGACATCCTGGCGCGGATCGTCGCCGATATCCATGCGCAAGCTCCCGATCACGTCGCCTGCACCGGCGATGTCGCSCATATCGGCYTKCCSAACGARTTCAAGACMGCSGTCTCCTTCCTCGACACGCTGGGGCCCCGCGAAGCGGTCAGCTTCGTGCCGGGCAATCACGACGCCTATGCGCGCTCCTCGCTGAAGGCGCTCGCCAGCCTGCTGGCGCCCTGGTCGGCGAGCGACGACGGCGTCGCCGCTTATCCCTGGTATCGCCGCCGCGGGCCGGTGGCCCTGATCGGCGTCAGCAGCGCCGTGCCGACCCTGCCGCTGATGGCGACGGGCCGCGTCGGCGGCGAGCAGATCGCCAGGACGGGCGCACTGCTCGACCRCGCCCGCGACGAGAAGCTGATCCGCGTCATCCTCATCCACCACCCGCCCTATGTCGGCGGCGCCAAGCGCGGCCGCGAACTGGTCGATGCTGCCGCCTTCGAGGGCATGCTGAAGCAGAAGGGCGCCGACCTCGTCCTGCACGGCCACAACCACATGTTCTCGCTGGCCTGGCGCCCGGGCCCGGAGCACGACATGCCGATCGTCGGCGTGCCCTCCGCCTCGCTCGGCCCGCTCGGCCATGGCGAACTCGGCACCTGGCATCTCCTCCATATCGACGGTCACGCCGGGAAGCCGCAGATCACGCTGGAGCAGCGCGGCTTCGAGCCTGACGGAACGGTCATGCTCCGCCAGACGATCGCGCTGCACGCAAAGCCCGTGTAACGCCGGCACAACGTTACTTTTGCTCCCTCCGCATTTACCCGTCTTTCACGCGCAGGTCGTAGGCTCTCTTCAGGGAAGGAGCGTGCGATGTTTGCCGGAACGCTCGGCCGCAGCCAGTTCTTCGTCAGGTCAAGCCTGCTCGGCCTGGCCGAGACCGCGGTCCTGCTGACCTGCGTCGCAGTCCAGCACGAGGCCTTCTTCGGTCCACCCGGACAGGGGCGCTACCGGCTGGCCGCGACGGCTTTCCTGGTCGGCGCCTTTTTCGGATACAAGCGCGTCAGCTATGCCATCCGCCGCAACCGCGACGCCGGCGGTGGCGAATTGCTGGCCGGCATCTACCTGATCGTCACCTGCACGGCGCTCGCCCTRCAAATCCAGGCCTTGATCGTGCGGACGAACGAAAGCCCGCTGGACGGCACGGAACATGCCGGCCTGGTCTATCTCCTGCTGGGCGGCTTCTGGTTCTATCTCCTGTACGCGCCATCCGCCCCCGCCGAGGCGCGCAGCGGCGCCGGTTCGTCACCCGGCCGCTTCATCTCGGCCGATGGCGACCCGGCGCGCGTCGATACGCAGCTCTCGCTTGCCATGGAACAGGCGATCGCCGGCGAGAGGCCGATCCCGATCGTGCCCGTCCCCGCCCGCCCGCCGGGCTTCCTCGGCTCGGCCCGTCAGGCGCCGGTGCCGCACCGGCGAACCGAGTTCGGCCGGCGCAGTCTGAAATAGGACATCGGCCCGAAAAGTGGACTGCGGTTTTCGGGAAAAGCCGATGCTGTAGCCGGCCCGCTCAGACGCAGCGCCCGCCATCGACGGCCAGCACGCTGCCCGTCACCATGTCGGCCTCGTCCGAGCATAGGAACAATGCGGCATTGGCGATGTCCTGCGGCGTCGAGAAGCGGCCCCACGGAATCGAGGCCGTKAACTGCGCGCGCCGCTCCGGCGTGTCCTCGCCCATGAAGGTGGCCAGCAGCGGCGTCTCGCCCGCGACCGGCGCGATGGCGTTGACGCGGATCTTGTCGGGCGCGAGCTCGACCGCCATCGATTGCGAGATCAGGTTCGCGGCGCCCTTCGAGCCATTGTACCAGGTCAGGCCCGGACGCGGCCGCACGCCCGCCGTCGAGCCGATATTCAGGATGACGCCGCCGCCATGCTGACGGAAATGCGGCACGGTCGCCCGCGCCATCAGGTAGATCGACTTCACATTGACCGCGAAGATCCGGTCGAACTCCTCCTCGGTCACCTCGGTCATCGGCTTGTTGCGATGGGTCGTGCCGGCATTGTTGACGACGATGTCGAGCCGCCCGACCTTGGCGAGGATCTTCTCCACCGCCTTGTCGACGCTCTTGGCCTTGCCGACATCGCAGGTGACGGCGAAAGCCTTGCGGCCGATCGCCTTCGCGGCCTCCTTCGCCTTGTCGCCGTTGATATCGAGCACCGCGACGCGCGCGCCCTCGCGCACGAAAGTCTCGGCGATGCCGAAGCCGAAACCCTGCGCCGCGCCGGTCACCAGCGCCGTCTTGCCCTTCAGTCTCATGGTCGTTCCTCGTGATCTCGATTTGCCGCGATGTTTGAAACGATTGAGCGCGGTCGTAAATGCGCTTTTGGGCGGGGCCGGATACGGAAATCGAATGGCTACTCGTCATTCTCGGGCGAAGCGAAGCGCAGACCCGAGAACCTCATGACGAGAGAGCGCTGGTTTACGAGATGCTCGGGTCAAGCCCGAGCATGACGGCGAGGAGTTACGCCCCGATCTCCTCGCGCAGCATCTCGAGCTCCAGCCAGCGCTCCTCCGCGTCGCCGATCTCGCGCGCGACCTCTTCCAGCCGCGCCGTCGCCTTGGCGAAGAGCTTCGGGTCGCGGGTGTAGAGATCGCCCGCCACGGCGGCGTTGAGCTTGGCGGCTTCCGCCTGCAACGCCTCGATCTTCTTGGGCAAGGTTTCCAGCGCATGCTTCTCGTTGAAGGAGAGCTTGCGTTTGGCGCTCGAAGCGGCGGGCGCGGCCGGGGGAGCGGATTTCGGCGTGGCGGCGGACGGCTTCTCGACGGCCCTCGCCTTCGCGCCGACGCCGCGCCCACGCTGCGTCAGCATGTCGGAATAGCCGCCGGCATATTCGGTCCAGACCCCGTCGCCATCCGAGATCAGCACGGCCGAGACGACCCGGTCGAGGAAGTCGCGATCATGGCTGACCAGCAGCACCGTGCCCTGGTAATCGGCGAGCAGCTCCTGCAGCAGGTCGAGGGTTTCGAGGTCGAGATCGTTGGTCGGCTCGTCCAGCACCAGCAGGTTCGAGGGCTTCGCGAGCGCGCGCGCCAGCATCAGGCGCCCGCGCTCCCCGCCCGAGAGCGCGCCGACCGCCGTGCCACGCTGCAAAGGCTGGAACAGGAAGTCCTTCATATAGGAGATGACATGGCGCGGCTGGCCGCCGACCATGACCTGGTCCGAGCCGCCGCCGGTCAGCGCATCGCCCAGCGGCGTCGCCGGATCGAGGCTTTCGCGGCGCTGGTCGAGCGTCATCATCTCCAGCGAGGTGCCGAGCTTCACCGTGCCGGAATCGGGCTGAAGCCCGCCGGTCAGCAAATTGATCAGCGTGGTCTTGCCGGCCCCGTTCGGTCCGACGATGCCGATCCGGTCGCCGCGCGCCACCCTAAGCGACAGGTTCTTGACGACGACGTTATCGCCATAGGCCTTGGCGACATCCACCGCCTCGATCACGAGCTTGCCGGAGGTCTGCGCCTCGCTCGCCTCCAGCCGGACATTGCCGGTGGCGGCGCGTGCGGTGCGGCGCTGGTCGCGCAGCGCGAACAGCTCGCCAAGCCGGCGCTGGTTGCGGGTGCGCCGGGCGCTAACGCCATAGCGCAGCCAGTCCTCCTCGCGCGCGATCTTGCGGTCGAGCTTGTGGCGGTCGAGCTCCTCCTGAGCCAACACCTCGTCGCGCCAGGCCTCGAAATCTCCGAAGCCCTTCTCCATCCGCCGCGTCACGCCGCGATCGAGCCAGACGGTGGCGCGTGACAGCGAGGTCAGGAAGCGCCGGTCGTGGCTGATCAGCACCATGGCCGAGCGCAACGACTTCAATTCCTGCTCCAGCCATTCGATGACGGGCAGGTCGAGATGGTTGGTCGGTTCGTCGAGAAGCAGAATGTCCGGCTCCGGCGCCAGCACCCGGGCCAGCGCTGCGCGCCGGGACTCGCCGCCGGACATGGTGGCGGGGTCCTCCTCGCCGGTCAGGCCGAGTTCCGTGACGAGATATCGCGCGCGATAGGCGTCGTCGCCCGGCCCGAGGCCAGCTTCGACATAGGCGAGCGAGGTCTTGTAGCCGGTGAAATCCGGCTCCTGCGGCAAATAGCGGATGGTCGCGCCGGGCTGCACGAAGCGCTCGGCATGGTCGGGCTCGACGAGCCCCGCAGCGATCTTGAGCAGGGTCGACTTGCCCGAGCCGTTGCGCCCGACGAGGCTGACCCGCTCGCCGGCCGAGACGGATATCTCGGCCGCTTCGAGCAGCGGCTGTCCGCCGAAGGTGAGCGCGACGTCGCGCAGATGCAGCAAAGGGGCCATGGTTCGTCCTGTGAACTGGCCTGCGGGATAGAGCATCGGACCGAAAAGTGGAAACCACTTTTCGGATCGACCCGATGCCACATGACGACAAGAGTGCAGGCGCTGCTGTCACGCCCGCCGGACATGGCATGCCGCTTGCCAGCCGAAATCGCGCCCTTATCGTGGCCCTCGCCTCGAGTCGAAAGCCCGCCATGCCTTCAGCCCGCCCGCGCCCCATCGGAATCGGCCATAACGGCGGCCCGCCCCTGCAAGAACGCAAGCGGCGCGCGGAAACCGGCAAAGGCACGATCGGCCGCTATTTCGACTGGCGCTTCGCCCATCGCAAGGCCTGGAAGAAGCCGCGCGAGGTCGCGCTCAGCCGGCAGGAGAAGGCCGAGGCGCTCGGCCTGACCTATGAGGAATATTCGCTCGAGATCATGGAGCGCGGCTATTACCCGCAGCCGGAGCATGTCGAGACGATCAAGTCCAGGCGCGCCCAGCGGCGCAAGGACGGTGGCGTCGTCGGCCAGTCGCTCAAGGGCATGAAGCTGAGCTGAGACGCCTGCCTCAGCCCCCGAGCCAGCGCCGCGCCAGTCGCGTCGCCGGCCGCTCGAAACAGCGATGGAGCAGCAGCGCCGCGACGACCGCGCCGGTCAGCGCGAGCACGATGTAAAGCGCCGGCCAGGCCAGCCCCACCCTCAAGCTGGCCTCGCGCATGCCCCGGATCACGAAGGGGTGGACGAGGTAGAGCGCATAGGAGGCGTCGCCGACCGCCGCCAGCGCCTTGACCGGCAGCAGCGGTACGATGCCCTCCCGGCCGCAGGAAGCCGCCAGCACCAGCAGCAGGGCCGCCGATCCGCGCCAGAGCACGCTGCTCCAGCCGCCATCGGTTCCCGGAACATGCGCGGCGGCTACGAGCACCGCGACGCCGGCCGCCGCGACCGCGATCCGCGCCGCGCCATGCAGGCGCAAGCCTCGCCCGCGCAACACCGCGATACCCATGCCGGCGGCGAATTCGAGGACGATCGGCTGCCCCCAGAACGCGAAGGGCAACGGCGTCGGCCCGCCCAGGCTCTCCGCTGCGACCAGCAGCGCCAGCGCCAGCGCGACCGCCGGCAAGGTCCAGCGCGCCGGCAGCAGGAGCCCGACGGCGAACAGGGCGTAGAACAGCATCTCGTAATTCAGCGTCCAGCCCAGCGAATAGACCGGCTGCACCACCCCTTGCGTCGAGACCGTGGGCCAGAACAGATAGGAGCCGAGGATCTGGCCGAGGCTCGGCGCGCCGGAATTGAGCAGCGCCGGAACGGCGAGGCCGACGAGCAGGAACAGCGTCGTCATCGCCCAGTAGAGCGGCACGATGCGGGCGAGGCGCCGCCTCAGGAAGGCGAGCGAAGCGCCCTGCCGCCCGAACAGGTCCTGCGAGGCATGGACCATGATGAAACCGGAGACGACGAAGAAGATGTCGACGCCGGCCATCCAGGGCAGCATGTCGTTGCGGGCGAAGGCGAGCCCCGCGCGCTCCGCCACGATGGCGGCATCGGGCTGGACATGGTGCACGGCGACCATGAACGCCGCGAGCGCGCGCAGGACCTGGATGGAATGGATGGGCTGCACGCGATCTCGATGTTTTCGGAAGGACGGGTCTGTGGAAGGCGCTCAGCCAAACCACAACCGCTTGGGATCGTCGAGGCCGAAACGCGGCAGATTGGCCGCGATCGCCGCAAGCCCCTGTTCGGCGGCATCCTGCGCCGTGATGACATGCAGGGCGAAGCGGGCCGCGAGAGCCTCCATCGGCGGCTTGCCCGCGAAGACGGCCTTGACGGTCGCGCGATCGGCCAGCGGCRGGAGCTTTGGCGCGATGCCGCCCGCGATGAAGACCCCGCCCGTCGCCTTGAACGAGAGGGCGAGATCGCCCGCGACGCGCGCGAGCAGGCGCCAGAAGCAGACGACCGTCATCAGCGCCGCCGGATTTCCGTCCAGCGCGAGGCGGCTGATATCGGCAGCGCTGGTATCGGCCTCCGCCATGCCCGAGGTTGCGACCACGGCGCGGTGGAGGCGGACGAGCCCGTCGCCGCTGAGCAGATGCTCGACCGTGAGGCGCGGCAGCCCGGCCGCCAGCACCGGCCACATCCGCTGTTCCGTCGGGTCTTCCGGGCCAATGCCGATATGCCCTGCCTCGGTCGGGATCAGGAAACCGCGCTCGCCGCGCGTCAGCAACGCCGAGGCACCGAACCCCGTACCCGGACCGAGCACGAGCTTCACCCCTTCCGGCTCCGGATCGCCCTCGACCAGTGTCTCGACATCGCCCGGATTCAAGACCGCGAGGGAGGCCGCGAGGGCTTCGAAATCATTGACCAGGAGCCCTTGATTCAAGCTGAGAGCCTGGGCGATCCGCGGCCCGTCGAACTGCCAGCTCGCATTGGTCAACTGGGCGCTGCGGCCATCGAGCGGCCCGGCCACGGCGAGGATCGCCGAGCGCGGCCGTTCCGGCAGTTCGGCGATGACGCTCTCGAAAGCCGCTTCCGGCGTCGGGTAGCTGCCCGTACCGATCCGCGCCAGGGCACGCTGCGGGCTGTCGGGATCCCCCGCCAGCGACAACCGGCAGTTCGTGCCGCCGATATCGGCGAGCAGGACGGGATAGGCGATCGATGGCGGGCGCATCAGAGCGGCTTTCGCCAGGGCGCGAACCAACCGAGCCCCTCCAGCGTCCCGTGCTCCGGCTTGTACTCGCAGCCGACGAAGCCGCCATAGCCGAGCGCGTCGAGCTCGGCGAAGAGCCGGGGATAGTCGGGGCCGGAGGCATCGGGCTCGTGCCGGCCATTGGCCCGCGCGATCTGGACATGGCCGACGAGTGGGTAGAGCGCCTTGAGCTTGCCCGACACGTCGCCATGGATCAGCGCGCAGTGATACATGTCGAACTGCAACTTCACGTTCGGCCGCCCGGCCTCGCGCACATAAGCGGCGGCCCGATCGAAATCGTTGAGGAAATAGCCCGGCATGTCCTTGCCGTTGATCGGCTCGAGCAGAAGGTCGATGCCGTGCTCGCCGAGCCTGTCGGCGGCATAGGCGATCGAGGCGCGATAGGTTTTCTGTGCGGTCGGGTCGTCGGGGTCGGCAAGCCCCGCCATCATGTGCAGGCGTGGGACGCCGGTCTCATGGACATAGGCCAGCGCCGTATCGACGGAAGCCTTGAACTCCGCCTCGCGCCCGGCCAGCGCCGCGATGCCCCGCTCTCCGGCCGCCCAGTCGCCCGGCGGCAGGTTGAACAGTGCCTGCTCCAGCTCGCCGCCGGCCAGCGCCAGCCCGACCTGCTCGGGCGCATGCTCATAGGGGAACAGGAATTCGACGGCTTCAAACCCTGCTTCCGACGCAGCCTTGAAACGATCGAGGAAGCCCCACTCCGTGAACATCATCGAGAGATTGGCGGCAAAGCGCGGCATGAACGGCCTCTGGTAGGCTAGAGCAGTTTCGAGCGAAGCGGATACCGGTTCGCCTGAAGACAATGCGACACGACAAGGATCGAGAGCCTTTCCACGCTTCGGAGAAACGCGGGAAGGCTCAAGGTCTGAACGACCGGCGCAAGCTAGCGCGCCGAGCCGGCCGCGTCATGACCCAACGCGACACGGCGGCGATGCGTTCCGACGGATAGCCGATGCGGTGATGGATTCAGCCCTGCAGGATGGCGTAGACGTCGCCCGAGCCGGCTGTCCGAGGCAGCCCGCGCAGATAATCCCCCATCGCCTCGGCCGTGACGGCCTCCGCCAGCGCGAGCCTCTGGGTCTCCCCAAGTGCGACGTTGAAGCGATAGCGCCCAAGCGTTTCCAGCAGCGCCAGGCAGCCCTCGGCGACATCGTGCTGGATCGTCTTGAACTCGAAGCAGATTACCTGCACCGGCTTGGTCAGCCCGGCCAGCACATGCGCCTCGAAGCCTTCGACATCGATCTTGAGCAGATGCGGCAGGCCGTATCGCGCGATCAGCTTGTCGAGCGTTGTGCAAGGCACCGTGATCTCGTGATCCCAGCCCTGCCCCGCCCTGCCCTCTGCATCGGTCGCCGCGCCGATGAAGGCGGCCGAGGCGCTCGAGACCGCCGGATTGGCGCTGTCGATCCTGAGTGCGATCGAGCCCTCATGGTCGCCGCAGGCCGCCTCGATCAGCGTCACGCGCGGGTCGCGCCGATGGATCAGCCGGATGATCCGCGCCGGTCCCGGCTGCGGCTCCAGCGCCACCACGCGGGCGCCGAGGCGCCGGAAGGACGAGATGCGGTCGCCGACATGGGCGCCGATGTCGAAGACGAGATCGCCGGGCGTCAGGAAGGCGCCGTGGAGCCGGTCCATCGCCGCCTGACGCTCCTTGTCGCCATAATGCATTCTCAGGCTGCGCGAGAGCGCCTTCACCGTACCTTTGGGATAGGCGACGGCGTTCATCCGCGCTCTCCCGCCCCGATGGCCGCCAGCACCGGCGGCGGCGCGAAATCCTCCGGAATGGCGCAGAGCCCATGTCGCGCCAGCCAGGCCCCGGCGGCCRGCAGCGCCGTCAGCATCGCGAAGGGGATCGCCAGCACATAGCCGGCCGTCAGCGGCAACGACCAGAGGAGGACCGTCGGCGACAGCCAGGCCAGCGTCGCGAAGAGATAGGCTCCGAACAGGAGATGCGGCCACAGGCCGGCGCAGGCCGTGCCGAAGGACAGCGCATGGGCATCGCGCGCCTGCCCGTTCCAGCCGATATGCGCCCGGCCGAAGGCAAGCCCGATCATGAACAGCGTCGTGCGCAGGCTGGAGACGGCGCTCTGCAGGAAGCCGAACACGGTCTCGATGACGGCCGATGCAAGGAAGCGGGTGCCGCCGCCATGGCGCGCGGCACCGCCCTTTTCCAGCAGCGTATCGGCAAAGCCGGCGAGCTTCGGCACGAAATGCATCGTCAGGAACAGCCCATAGAGCCCTGCCGCCAGAACGACCGGATAATCGGCGATGGCGCGATCCTCGAAGACCTTGAACGGTAGCAGCGCGATCATCAAGGTCCAGGCCGGCAGGCCGAGGAACATCAGGATCGCCCAGACGAGCTGGAAGCGGCTCATCGGCTTCAATGCCGGCAGGTCGAGAAGCTTGAGATATTGCAGGTTCCCGAGGCACCAGCGCAGGTCACGCTTGGCGTAGTCGAGCATGGTCGGCGGGTTCTCCTCCCAGCTGCCACCCTCCACCGGCAAGACCCGAACCTCGTAGCCGGCCCGGCGCATCAGCACCGCCTCGACCTGATCATGGCTCATCACCGCCCCGCCAAGCGGCGGACCGCCCGGAAGCATCGGCAGATGGCAATGATCGCGGAAGGGCGCGATCCGCACCACGGCGTTGTGGCCCCAGAACGGACCGCAATCGCCCCCCCACCACGCAGCGCCCATGGTGTAGGGCCGCATGCCGTGGCGCATGCCGAACTGGAAGATCCGGGCGAAGGCGGAGCGGCTGGGCATTCCGACCACCAGTGATTGCAGGATTCCGAGCTTCGGATACGCTTGCATCATTCGGGCCAACCCGAGGACGGCGTCGCCCGACATCACGCTGTCGGCATCGAGCGGCAGCATCAGCTCGTAGCGATCGCCCCAGCGCTCGCAGAAATCCCGGATGTTGCCGGCCTTGAAAGCAGCGTTGCTCACCCGCCGGCGATAGGTCAATCGCGCCGGCTCGCCGATCTCCTGCACCCATGCGCCGGCAAGCGCCTCCTCGGCAGCCGCCACGGCCGGGTCGCTGGTATCCGACAGCACGAAATAGTCGAACCAGACGCCCTCGCCCGTGGCGTCGAGACTGTCCTTGACCGCCCTGAGCCGCCGGAAGGCCCGCGCGGGATCCTCGTTGCGCAGCGTCATCAGCACCGCCGTGCGCAGCATCAGCGGCGCCGGCTTCCCGCCATCCGCGGCGAAGGGCGCCACCGCCTTCAGGCCATCGCGCCGGCCGTGCAGCAGCCACAGGCCGATCGCCGCGTTCCAGAAGCCGAGCACCGTCCAGGGCGCGGCGAACAGGAAAGCCGTGAAGATCACGACATCCGCCGCGCTCCAGCCGCCGGCGCCGAGCACCGGAGTCAGCCCCGCGAGCAGCGCCGCCAGCGTGCCGAGATTGAGCGCGAACACAGCGAACCGCCGTTTCCGAAGGCTCGCGACGGATTGAAGGCCCGCCGGCGTCAGGCCGACCGGCTCGACATCTTGCGCGACCCGCGGGAACGTGGTCGGAGCGAGGTGCTGGTTCGTGACGGTATCTGTCATGGATCGGCAGCAGGCGGGCTCGGACGGACGGGATCGGATCGGGATGGCGCGGGAGCTAAAGACCGCAACCACGGCTGACGCAAGGGCAAAAGCCTTGGCACTTTGGTATGCCTCGCGCCGTGAATGCAGCCTGAATGAGGTGCCCCTGCCGTTGGCGGGGCCCGAGGACTGCCTCGTCACGACACTGTGGAGCGGCATCAGCCGGGGCACGGAGAAGCTGATCTTCGAGGGCCGCGTGCCGGTTTCCGAACATGACCGGATGCGCGCCCCGTTCCAGGAGGGCGCCTTCACCTTCCCGGTGAAATACGGCTACTGCGCCGTCGGCAGGGTCGATGCCGGCCCCCCCGACCTCATCGGCCGCACCGTCTTCTGCCTGCATCCGCATCAGGACCGCTTCGTGGCGCCGCGCGATCGTCTGATCCTCGTCCCCGACGACGTGCCCCCGCGCCGCGCCATCCTCGCCGCAAACATGGAAACCGCGCTCAATGCGCATTGGGATGCCGGTTCCGGCCCGGCTGACAGCATCGTGATCGTCGGCGGCGGCGTTCTCGGCCTGCTGGTCGGCTGGCTCGCCGCGCGTCTTCCCGGCGCCGAGGTCACGCTCGTCGATGTCGAACCCTGCCGGCAGGCGACGGCCGAACGGCTCGGCATCCGCTTCGCCCTGCCCGGCGCTGCGCCGCGGGACGCCGATATCGTCTTCCATGCCAGCGCCAGCGCCGACGGGCTCGCCACCGCGATCGATTGCGCCGGGCTCGAAGCCCGCATCGTCGAGCTGAGCTGGTATGGCGCGGGAACCGTGCCGGCGCCGCTCGGCGGCGCCTTCCATGCGCGGCGCCTCCGGCTGATCGCCTCGCAGGTCGGGATGATCCCGGCCTCGCGCCGCTCGCGCTGGGACTGTGCGCGTCGCGCCCGGGTGGCGATGGCGCTCCTCGCCGACGACCGGCTGGATGCGTTGATCACGGAGGAAATCCCCTTCCGCGAAGCCCCCTCGCGGCTTCCCGCGGTGCTGTCCTGCGGCTGGAACGGGCTGGCGGCGGCGCTCCGGTATTGACGGCGCGTCCGTCAGGCGACCAAGACAGCCCGCCCCGCCGGCAGCAGGAGTGCGCCATGTTTTCCGTCGAAGTCCGTGACCGCATCATGATCGGCCATTCCCTGCCCGATCCCTTCTTCGGCCCGGCGCAGAACATGCACGGTGCCACTTTCGTGGTCGATGTCGCCTTTTTCCGCGAGACGCTGAACCGGCATAACGTCGTGGTCGATATCGGCGCGGCGCTCGACGTGCTCGCCGAAACCCTGAAACCGCTGAAGTACCAGAACCTCGACGCGCTGCCGCAATTCGCGGGCGTGCTCACCACGACCGAATTCCTCTGCAAGCACATCTTCGACGTGATGGCGGCAGCCGCCAAATCCGGCGCGCTCGGCGCCGACGGGGCCGGGCTCGCCCGCATCCGCGTCACCCTCCACGAGACCGATCTCGCGCGCGCCAGCTACGAGGGCGCGCCCGCGTGAGTGGCCAAAGCGAGCGGCAGCGGCAAATCGTCTTCGCCATTCCCGGCGACATCGACGCCCCGACCGGCGGCTACGGCTATGACCGGCGCCTGCTGCGGGAATGGYGGGCCGCCGGCGTCACCGCCTGCCACCTCGCCTTGCCCTCCACCTTTCCCTTCCCAACATCGGCAGATCTGGCGACGACCGAACGGCTTCTCGCCGAGACCGCCCCCGACGACGTGCTGCTGGTCGACGGGCTGGCCTTCGGCGCGTTCCCCGAGCCGCTCGCGGCGCGGTTCTCGCAGCGCCTCATCGCCCTCGTTCACCACCCGCTCGCGCTGGAAACCGGCCTGGAACCGGAGGCAGTCGCGGCCTTGCAGCAGAGCGAGAAGCTGGCGCTGCGCCATGCACGTGCCGTCGTCGTGACCAGCCCGGTGACGCGCGACACGCTCGTCGCGGACTACGGCGTCGCGCAGGATGGCATCGCCGTCGCCGTACCCGGCACCGATCCCGCCCCGCGCGCGACGCCAGCCACCGGGAGCGCCCCATTGCGGCTGCTCGCCGTCGGCTCGATCATCCCCCGCAAGGGCTACGACGTCCTCATCGAGGCCCTGGCCACCATCGCCGACCGGCACTGGACCCTGACCATCGCCGGTTCGCCGGACTATGCCCCCCGTCTGGCGGAGGAGCTGTGCGCCCGAATCGCCCGTTCCGGGCTGGCGGACCGCATCTTGCTTGTCGGTGCCGTGGATTCGCAAAAGCTCGCGGAACTCTATGACAAGACCGATCTTTTCGTCATGCCGTCGCTCTATGAGGGCTACGGCATGGTGCTGACGGAAGCGCTCGCACGCGGCCTGCCCATCGTCTGCACCTTGAGCGGCGCCGGCGCGGATGCCTTGCCCGAGGCGGCGGCCCTCAAGATCCTCCCCGGTGACGCGACAGCACTTGCCAAGGCCCTCGCAACCCTGATTGATGCGCCGGCTGAACGCCTCCGGCGGGCCGATGCCGCCTGGGCGGCAGCATCGGCGCTGCCGCGCTGGCGGGATACGGCACGGATCGTCGCGGAGGCATGCCTCGGCGATGGCGGCCGAAAGGTGGGATGATGGCTGGGTTCTCTCCGGAATGGCTCGCCTTGCGCGAGCCGGCGGATCATGCGGCACGCAATCCGCAATTGCTCGCGGCGGTCGGCGCCTTTTTCGCGGCGAAGCCGTCGCTTTCCGTGCTCGACCTCGGGTGCGGCGCCGGCGCGAACCTGCGCGGCAGCTATGCCGTCCTCCCCGAACGGCAGCACTGGACGCTCGTCGATCACGACGCCGATCTGCTGGCCGTGGCGCGCGAGCGCCTGGTCGGCTGGGCTGACGAGGCGCGCGAGCAAGGCGAAGAACTCGTCCTGGCCAAGGACGGCAAGACGATCACCGTCGATACCCGCCAGGTGGATCTCGACAAGGATCTCGACTGGGTCCTCGGCTGGCRGCCCGAYCTSGTGACSGCCGCMGCCCTSTTCGACCTCACCTCRAAGCGMTGGATCGAGCGTTTCGTCGCCGCGTTGGCGAGCCAGAAGCTGCCGCTCTACACGGTGCTGACCTATGACGGGCGCGAGAACTGGAAGCCGGCCCATCGCAGCGATGCCCGCATGCTGGCCGCATTCAAGCATCATCAGCACCTGGACAAGGGCTTCGGCCCCGCAGCCGGCCCGGAAGCCTGCGACATCATGGCAGAGGCCTTCCGCAAATCGGGCTTCGCCGTCTCGACGGCGGACAGCGCCTGGCTGCTCGATGAAGGCCACCGCGACCTGCGCGACGCCCTCGCCCGCGGCATCACCGATGCGGTGCGCGAAACAGGACAGGTCGAGCCGGCTGCCATTGCCGCCTGGCTGGAGGCGCGCCAAGCCGCCGCGTCCGCCCGGATCGGGCATCAGGACCTCTGGGCGCGACCGGTCTGAACCGCTTGCCTGGAGCTTGCTGCGTTTTCGCTGAAGCGCGGGTCGTCCCGGGCAAAATCAGCGAGCTTTAATCCAGCCCCGGCCACATCCGGCGCAGCACCCCGTCGCGGCGGATGAAATGGTGGTAGAGCGCCGCCAGGATATGCAGCACGACAATGGCGCCCGCCATCAGCGCGAGCTTTCCGTGGATCCCGAGCACCCGGCCGGCAGCCGCCTGATCGGGCGACGTCAAAGCCGGCAGGTCGAACAGATTAAACACGGTCAGCGCCGGAAACAGCGAGACGCCGATCCAGCCGAGCAGCGGCACGACGAGCAGGAGCCCGTAGAGCAGCCAGTGGACGAGATGCGAGCCCGCCCTCTGCCACCACGCCAATGACGGCTCGTCGGGCGGGACGCCATGCAGGAATCGGTAGATCAGGCGACCGGCCGTCAACCACAACAGCAGGAAACCGATGAGCTTGTGGGCGCTGTAGAGCGCGTCCGTGGTCCCGTCCCAGATGTTCAGCGTGTTGCCGCGATAGGTCATGGCAAGGCCGAGAGGCAGCATCGCCAGCACCGCCACCACCGTCACCCAGTGAAACGTTCGGGCGACCCCGCCATAGACGGGGCGCGCCGTGCTGCTTCCTGCCGTTCGAGCGTCCATCGGAGCCTCGGGAACCTGTGCCCAGCCGGATATTCATCGCACATTCAATGTCGCGGACCTATACTGCTGCATGCCCGCCCGCGATGAACCCAAGGTCATGACACGGATTTGATCGCGGAACCGCCGCCGCTGCGAGACGTTGGTGGAATGGCGGATCGTGATTACATATATCCTGAATTCGTTGGAACTCCCGACACATCCTGATCCCAGCGATCTGACTGACGGAATTTTCGATGCTTGAGTCGCGTACGCTCTTCGGCCGCCCTGGGGAAACCCTGCTGGTGAAGGTCGAAAGGGCCATCTCCGAGTTTCGCGCCGGCCGGCCGGTTCTCCTGCGCGCAGGTGCACAGCTTGCCCTGGCGCTGTCGGCCGAGCTCGCCGATGCCGAGTTGGTGCGCAATCTCGACGCTCTCGCCGCGGGCAACGGCCATCTCGTGCTCAGCCCGGCGCGGCTGCGCCGTCTCGGCGCCAAGGGCCGGACGGAGGCCGGAATTTTCGCGTTGCCGACCATCGACCTCGAGCGTGTCGCCGATCTCGCCCTCAAGCTGGAGAGCCGGATGGACGCCCCCGTCGCGCCGGCTTCCGCGCTCGACACCGCAGCGCTCGAGCTGGCGCGGCTGTCGCTCGTCTTGCCGGCCGCGCTGGTCGTGCCCGTGACGGCAGAAGCCGTTGCCGGTGAATCCCTCGTCGAAGCCGATATCGAGGCGGTGAACGCTTACCGCGCCGCCCAGGCCGCCTCGCTCAGGATCGTCGGCCGCGCCCCGGTGCCGCTGGAAGGTGCGCCGGAGACCGAGTTCGTCGTCTTCCGTGGCGGCGAAGGCCTGCGCGATCAGGTCGCGATCATCGTCGGCAAGCCCGATCTCGACACTGCCGTGCCGGTGCGCCTGCATTCCGCCTGCCTGACCGGCGATCTCTTCGGCTCGCTGAAATGCGATTGCGGCGACCAGCTGCGCGAAACCGTACAGTGGATGGCCGAAAACGGCGGCGGCATCCTGCTCTATCTCGACCAGGAAGGCCGCGGCAACGGCATCTCCAACAAGATGCGCGCCTACAAGCTGCAGAGCCAGGGTTGGGATACCTACGATGCCGACGAAGTCCTCGGCTTCGACCTCGACCAGCGCCATTTCGATTTCGCGGCGACGATGCTGAAACAGCTCGGCGTCACCAGCGTCGTCGCGCTCACCAACAA